>DASSJW010000447.1:0-16280 GCA_035690995.1 Xanthobacteraceae bacterium | reverse complement strand
CAGATCGCGATTGTGGATGTAGGACTTCTCGGCGCGGCCGCCGCCGTGCAGCGGAAGCTTGCGGCCGGTGAGCCCGCAGATCACCGTCTTCGGAATGACGCGATGGAGCTGCTGCCCGGGTCCGTACGCATTCGACGGACGAATGATGTTCATGGGAAACTTCAGGAAGCGATGAATGGACATGAGATGCATGTCGAAGGCGGCTTTCGACGCCGCGTAGGGACTCGTCGGCTTGATTGGCTCGTCCTCCTTGGCGGCATGCTCGACCGACCCATAAAGCTCCGAGGTGCCGATCTGGATGAATCGCTCGAGATAGTCGCGTGATTGGAGCTCTTCGGCGAGCTTCACCAGCGCGACGCAATTGGTCTCGAAGTATCGCCACGAATGCTTCAGCGAGGTCGCGCCCTCGCCTTGGGCGGCGAAGTTGATGATTACCTGTGGCTTCTCGCGATCGAGCAGCTCCATCAGGAGATCCAGCTCGTAGTTCACATGATAGGCGTGATAGCTGTAGCGTGGATCTCCATCGCCAATGCCCAATGTGAAGCATTCGTCCTTCGGCAGATTGCGGCCGACCGCGATGACCTTGGCCGGATCGGCGTGATCGAGCAGATATTTCGACGTATGGAGGCCGAAAGATCCCCCTCCGCCGAGCACAGCATAAGTCTTCTTCATCGTCCGGGCTCCTGATGGTCCTTACGGTCGGCGACAGCGCCGCGGACCGTCCATTCCGGATCGACCTCGAGGATCGTCCAGTAATAATCGCCGGTATAGCCTGCGCGCTCGAACAGCCGATACCACATATCCGGCTTACCGAAGGTCTCGGCGGTCAGCACCCAGTCGAGAAACGCATCGCGCTCGTCGTCGTTGCGATAGGCGTCGACCTGGATGTACCCGCGTCCCGGCGCGACGCGTTCGATCTCCTGCACCGCCTCCACGCAGGCGTCGTAACCGAGATTGTGCACGACATTGATGCAAAGGGCCGCGGCGAAGCTTCCGCTCGCGAACGGGAGCGCCTGGGCGCTGCCGCACACGATCCGGCCGGCGGCATCGGGATGGCAATTCTCGATTGCATACTGCGAGATTTCGAGACCCCACGCGTCGAGGCCCGGGACGACCGCCATAAGGTCGCGCAGCAGGAAGCCCTTGGCGCATCCGATATCGAGCACGCGGTCGCCGGACTTGAGATTGAAATGCGCGGCAATGTCGCGAGCAATCGGAATCCAGCGCCCATCATAACGGTAGCCGCCGTAACCCTGATCGCGCGTGCCGTCGAAATACTCGCGGCCGAACCGCTTGGCGAGGATCCGGTTCTCGGCCTGCCCTTGCTTGCGAGCAACGAGATTGCGTTTGGCCCGCGGATATTTCGAAAGCAGATTGATCTCAGGCACTGGCCGCGGCCCTCATGTCGGCGAACGTCGCTGCCAGCCCATCATCAAGCGTCTTGAAGCGCACGCCCGGAAAGGCGCGCATAAGATTGGTGGTATCGAAATGGCGATGGGTCGCCGGATTCTGCCGCGGCGAGGTCGCAACCTCGACCGCCCGCCCGGCGCGCGCCGCGACCCTCTCGGCAACCGATCGAAACGTTATGGATCTTCCGCTGGCAACATTGAGCAGCCCCGTCGAACCGTGCGCGATCACCTTGAGGATGACATCAACGGCGTCATCGACATGCACATGGTCGCGGGTCTCTTCGCCGTTGCCGAACAACGCAATGCGCCCGTCCTTGAGTGCCTGGCGCATGAAGCGGTTCGGCCCGTAAGAATTATGGGTATCGCCGGCGCCATAGATCGCGGTCAGACGCAGGACCGCCAAGGGTGCCTTGGCCTCGCTGGCCAGAATCAGCTCCCGGGCCCGGTGCATGACGCCGTAGAGGTCGATCGGAACCGCCGGCGTCGCCTCCGAGATCAATGTCGTCGCGAAGGAGTAGACCGCATCCGAACTGGCATAGACGAGTTGCGCGATTTCGATGTTGCGCGTGGCCTCGCAGACCGCCCGGCCCATCGCAAGATTGCGCACCAGCGTGCCGGAGTCGCGGCCTTTGTCGGGCGTGAGCGCCGACAGGAACACGATTGTGTCGCGCGGGCGCAGCCGCTCCGCGAGCCGCAGCCCCGCCGAGGCCTCGGCCAAATCGACCTCGTGTGATCCGAGGCCGATGGTCTCGATACCGGCAGCCGCGCAGGCCCGCGCCAAGCCGCGGCCGAGGAACCCGCTCGATCCGAGCAGGACCACCCGGTCGGGCATGCGGGGACGGCTATGTACGTGGGACAGCGTCATGCGTGCACCGGCAAGGGCGCTCCTAGTACGACATGTTCGAGGCCCGCGGCAGCGGCCGCTGCACGGTCTAACATCGAAAAGGGATCGACCACAACGCGCCCGCGCAGCCGCCCGGCAACGTCACCGGGCTTGAGCGCGCGGAACTGTGGCCACGGCGTCATGATGACAAGGGCGTCGGCGTCGTCGCAGGTTGCCAACGCATCCTCGGTCACCATCATGCGCGGGTGCCATTCGGCCGAAGCCCGCACCGCCGGGTCGAACACGCGCAGCCGGCAGCTCGGCAGTTCCCTGATCAGCGCCACGGCAGGGGAATTCTTGATCGAGTGCGTGTTCTCCTTGTAGGTCACGCCCAGAACGCCGATGACCGGGTCGGCGACTCGCGCGATGACGCGTTCATGAAGTTCGCGCAATGGCCAATCCCGGCGGTGCCGGCTGTTGCGCAGCCAGGCCAAGATCAGGCCCGCCTCGGTGCCGTGCGCGTCCGACAGGCGCTGGACCGTGGCAAGGTCGCGCTCGAGATTACCGCCAGCGATGCCGAGGCCGGGCGTAAGGTAGGCGTAAGGGCCGATACGGCGGTCAAGCTTCAATGCCGGCGCGATTTCCGACCAGTCGCCGCCAATGCGCTCGCACAATTCTGCCAAGGTATTGCCGACGGTGACCGAGGCCACGAGGCAGCAATTGATCGAGATCTTGGCGAGTTCCGCGCTCTCGTAGCGCATGGGCAGGATCGGGCATCCGAATGCATCGAGCACGGCGCGAAAGCGTTGATCGAGCGGAGCCGCCGGATCGGCGCAGCCGACGATGGTGCGCTCGGGCTTGGTCGCCCGTTCGACTGCCAGGCCGAAGACCAATGTCTCCACCTGATAGTAAAGACGCTGCGGCGACAGGACACCGAGGGCCCGCGTGTAGCCGGGCGGCACCTGCGAGAGCACAACCATGACCGCATCGGGCTTCATCTTGCCGGCAACGTCGCGGATCAATGCCGTCAATCCCGAGACGTCACTTGCACCTTGGTCGTCGGTCGGCACGTCGGGCGCGACATAGACGACGTCGCACATGCTCAGGTCAGCCCATGAGTCGGTGAAACGCTGTCGTCTCGCATTGCTGCGGATCAACTCGTCGAGTCCGGGCTCCAGCACCGGCCAATCCTGCTGCGTCAGGCGGCGGATCAGGGCGGAATCGGCGTCGAAGCACACGACATCAAAGCCGCGCGCGGCCACGGAGGAGGCCGAGACGAGCCCGAGGTGGGTCATGCCGGCGAAACCGACAACCGGCTTGTTCATCGCGCACCTTCAGGGGCCACGGCCGCGGCGCTCAAACGCTGCAGCACGCGATGGAGCCAGATATCGCTGGCCAGATCGGTCTTCGCGCCCGAACTGCACAGGCTCTTGAAGTGAGCGTATTCGAGCGCCCAGGTCGGATCGTCCTGCACGAGCGTACTGGTCTCCTCCGGAGGGCGTCCGCTCGGCAGGATTCGGGTGCGCTTGGTGAACAGCGACGGCCCCCACTTGCACAGGGACTGGATGTGCGCCGAACCGCGCTCGGCGAGAATGTCGCAGGTGAAATGGTTGCGCCACATCAGCAGCGTCATTTCCAATTCGATCCGCGGCAGCGATTCCTCACGATGGATGACGACGTGGTCCGGCGCCCGATTCTCAAAGCCGTGCACGCCAACGAACTGGAACTTGTCTTCGATGTCTCCGAACCAGAAACGACAGGTATCGAGGAGATGAGAGCCGAGGTCGGGCAGCACGCCGGCACCCTGATCGCGCCACGCGGAATCGCGCACGAGCCGCGCGGTGCCGTTACCGTAGAACATGCGACAGGAATAGATCGTACCGAGCTCACCGCCGACGATGAGATCGCGCATCCGCACGAAATGCGGCTCGAAGCGGTGATTGTAAGCGGTATAGCAAACGACGCCGTTCCGGCGCGCGAGCGCCTCCAGTCCGGCAATTTCGCTTTCATGCTTCGCCCACAACGGCTTCTCGACCAGCACGTGCTTGCCATTGCCGATGCAGTAGTTGAGGACCTCGATCTTGGGCTCGTCGGGAATGCAGGCCAGGACCGCGTCATAATCCGCGAGCGGAACGTCCATGATCGTCCGGTAGCCGGCGTCCTCATTGACTGGGTCGACGGCTGCGACAAAGTCGGCGCCGGCGATCCGACGACGCTTATGCCCTTGAACTCCGAGGCCCGCGACCACGACCCGCATCGGTGGAAAGCTCAAGCCGGAGCCATCTGTCGCTCGATGGCGTCGATCTTCGCGCGCAGATCGTCAGCCGTGACCGGGATGTTGCCGTCGCATTCGCACTCGACGGCCGCAGCCATCGTACCGAGAATCGTCGCAATGCCGGGATCACGGACCGACAGCATCGCAAGCGTTGCATAGGCGAGCAGTGCATCGCCGGCGCCGACGGCATCGACCAGCCGATCGACGAAGCTATCGATGACAAAGAAGCTATCGAGCGACTCGTGGTCGGAATTGCAACATGCCAGCACGCCGCGCTCGCCGAGCTTGAGGATGAGCAGCTTGCAGCGCGACGAATCGTAGAGATTCGAGGCGAGCGGACGAATGCCGGAATCCTGGTCGCCGAGAGCAAAACGAGCCTCGCGCTCGTTGGGCGTGATCAGATCGAAGCCTTGAAAGTCGGTGATGTTGCCCCAGCGGCTTGCGACCTGGCTGTCCGCGACCCGGAAGCACCCCTCGGGCAGCGCTTGCACCAGCTCGGGGATGGTGCGGCGGTTGAAAAGACCGTGGCGGAAATCCGAGAACACCACCGCGTCGGTTGGCACTTTTCTTACCGCGCTGGTGATCTCATCGAGGATCTGGTCGGAGATGGAACGGTTGTCGAGCGTGTCCACCTTGAGAAGACGGTACCCCCCGACGACGATCGCATTCTTGTTGACCGTCGGCCGGGAACGATCGACCACCGCGTGAACTTCGATGTCGACGCTCTTGAGGTCGTCGATAACGAAGTCCCGGTAGCTGTCATCGCCCAGCACGGTCGAAAACGTCACCCGGCCGCCGGCCGCCGCGACATGCTTTGCCACGATCGCCGCGCCGCCGACATAGTCGACCTTGCGCTCGAACAGCACGCTCATGGTCGGCGTCTTGGTCTGGCCGCCGATCATGGCGCAGTGCGTATAGCTGTCGACGATGGTGTCGCCGACGACATGGACGCGGCGTCCCGTCATGGCGTCGAGCGTTTGCCGCAGCTTGTCGAACGTAATTCCGTTTCGCTCCATGACGATCTGGAGCTTTTCGAGCTTGATCGCCGGCGGCGCCAGGTCGATCAGGTTCGAGGAGGAATAGACGATGTCGCCGGGCGTGAAGATGATCTCGCCGCCATAGGACTGGAGGACGTCGGCCTCCTCGGCGGTCTTAACCGGCATCCCGCTTGCCGTGTATTCGAACCCCTTGGCGAAATAATCGGGTTGGATAACTCGTATGTTCTCGATCGGTTTGGGATTCTTGTCGATGACGACGTAGTCGACGACCTCGAATGCGGCCAGGTTCACCGCGCGCAGATCCTGCGGTACGTGCGGCCGGTGCGTTCCCTTGGTGATGTGATGGTCGGCCGTAATGCTGGCGATCAGGAGATCGGCCTTGCTCCTGGCATACAGCAGATGGCGCACATGGCCGGGATGAACCACATCGAACACGCCGTGGCACATGATCACGCGCTTCTTGCGCGGACGCGGGCCGATGATGTCGCGGAGTTCTTCCGCCGATTTGATCTTGTGACGATAGCGGTCAAGCAGTTCCAGCATGAAAGGCCTCAGGCGCTCTGCTTGCCGAGGTACTGAAACCAGGTCTTGGTCGCCTCTGCAATGCGGTCGGGGTCCCACAGCGGGGCATCCCGCCAGCGCTCGATGTCGACCAGCATCCGGCGCACGCCCTCGTCGAAGGGGACGACCGGTTTCCATCCCAGCTGCGAGACGATCTTGGCGATATTGGCGAAGGTGCAGTCGGGCTCGCCGGGACGTTTCGGCACATGGACGACATCGCCGCCGAGCAATTCGACCAGCCGGTTCACCGACTGCGGATTGCCCGCCCCGACGTTGAAGCGCTCGCCGCTGATCGGCGTTCGGGCCGCGGCAAGAAATGCCTGAGCGACGTCGGTCACGTAGATGAAATCGCGGCGCTGGGTCCCGTCACCCACAACCGTATACGGTTTGCCGGCCAGCTTCTGCCGAAAGAACACGCCGAAGACCGCGCCGTAGACCCCGGTCGTGCGCACGCGCGGGCCATAGGCATTGAAGATGCAGACCGAATTGACCGGCAACCCATAAACCCGGTGCCAGTGAAAAGCCGCCTGCTCGCCCTGATATTTGGAGAGCGCGTACGGATATTGCGGGTCGATAGGATGGTCTTCGCCCGTCGGCACCGCGGCGAGTCCATAACAGGACGACGAGGCCGCATACACGAATTTCTCGACCCGCGCCGCACGCGCGCATTCGAGGACCCGTACGGTACCCTGGACATTGGTGTCCATGTACTGGGTCGGCTGTTCGATCGAGGGCACGATGTCGCCGATGCCGGCAAAATGGAAAATGCATCTCGCTCCGGCAAAGATCGGGGAGCCAGGCTCGAGCTGCCGGATATCCTGCCAGTAGCAGGCGAGATCGGGATTTCCCTTGAGATGATCGAGGTTGCTGCGATGACCGCCGACCAGATTGTCGATGACGCGGACCGCGAAGCCCGCGTCAAGCAGTGCATCGACCATGTGGCTGCCGATGAAACCGGCACCGCCGGTAACGACCGCAACGGGCTTGCCGCTGCTCATGCCGCCTTCAGCTTCTTCAGCAAGCGGACATTATAGTAGCGGTCGTCTTCCATGCTGTTGGGCAGCTTCCTGGCGAGGAACGCCTGGCACAGCTCGCGTACCGCATCCTCGATGGTGTGCTGCGGCTGGTAGCCGAGCACGCGCTTAATCTTGTCCGAGTTGATGTGATAGGAGCGGACATCATCGGTCGGCGTGGTGACGATGTCGACCGCCTTGCGCTCGGGCATCTCCTCGCCGACGACGCGCCGCACCAACTCGGCAATCTCCATCAGCGACAGATTCTGGTAACCGACGTTGAAGGTCTCGTTCTGCACCTTGTCGGCGGGCGCCGTGAGAAAGAGCTGGACCGCGTCGCAGTAGTCCTGGATGTGCAGGTTCGGACGCAGTTGCGAGCCGCCGAACACGGTGATCTTGCCTGCGTTGATCGCGTGGTTGGTCAGGATGTTGACGGAGAGATCCAGCCGTTGTCGTGGCGAGTAACCGCACACGGTTGCCGGACGGAAGATCACGCCTGTGAAGCCCGCATCCGTGTGCTTCTTCAGGAGCGGCTCGCACATGCCCTTGTATTTGTTGTAGAGCGTGAGCGGAACCAGCGGATGGTCCTCGGTGACGTCGGGGTTGTCGGATACGCCGTAGACCGAGCTCGAGGACGCGTAGACGAATCGCTTCACCCCGGCCTTCTTGGCAGCCAGCACCAGCGGCTCGAAGGCGTTGAGATTGATCGAAGTGGACAGATCCTCGTCGAGCTCGAAGCTTGCGTCGTTCGAGATGCAGGCGAGATTGACGACGGCGTCATGGCCCGCCACCGCAGCCGCGAATTTGGCGGTATCGCGGATATCCCCGTCGATGATGCGCAGGTTCGGGTTGTCTCTCGGCAGGAACTGGTTGCCGAAGAACATGATGTCGTACACCGTAACCTTGTAACCGCGCGCGAGCATTTGCGGCACGAGACGCGCCCCGCAATAGCCCGCACCGCCCGTCACCAGCACCTTGTCGAAAAGACGTTCCATGTTCACCCCTCTCCTTCACTCCGCCGCGAAGCGGGTCGTCTTGATCTGATACGCGGCCGCCGCCGCGTCGCGGTAGAAGAGCTGCACCGTCTCGCGGGAATAGTCGGCGAGATCCTTGCCGACGAGATCGAGCTTGCCGAGAAACTCGTTCGGCACCGTGATGATGTCGCAGCCGCTCTCCTCCGCATGGAAGATGTTCAAGAGCTCCCGCGTGCTCGCCCATAACAACTCGGCCTTCGGCCGCGAGCCGAGAATCTGCTTGCAGGCCAGCATGTGCGGGATCGGATCCATGCCGGTATCGGCGATACGCCCGGCGAAGACCGAGACGATCGCAGGCGTAGCCGGATTGAGGGCGTCGGCAACGGCGCGGACTTGCTCGAGCGTGAAGATCGCCGTCACGTTGAGCACGACGCCCTCGGACGAGAGTGCGCGCAGCAACTCCCCGGAGGGCTGCCCCTTGGTATTGGTGACCGGAATTTTCACGTTCACATTCGGCCCCCACGCCGCGATGGCGCGCGCCTGCTCGGCCATGCTCGCGAAGTCGTCGGCAAAGACCTCGAACGACACCGGCCGGTCCGGAATCGCGGCGAGGACCTTGCGGGCAAAGGCCTCATAGTCGTTCACTCCGGCCTTGCGCATCAGCGTCGGATTGGTGGTGAAGCCCTTGATCAAGGGATTTTTCGCCATCTTGACGATGCCTTCGTAGTCGGCACCGTCGGCGAAAATCTTGACCTTGAGATCGGTGATCCGGCTCATGGTCCCTCCTGCGCGGTTAGAGCTGTTTCGATTATGACGTCGGCGGCTTCCATGATCGAATGCACCACATAGTCGGGCGCATCAGGCGCGGGCTCGTCGTAGCCGAGATCGATGAAGACGGTGGCGCAGCCGGCGGCGCGGCCGGCCTCGACATCGCTGCGACGGTCGCCCACCATGAAGCTCTTATTTAGGTTAACGCCGAGTTCCACGGCCGCCTCCAGGATCATGCCCGGCTTCGGTTTGCGGCAGTTGCAACCGTCGGCCTGGCGATGGAAACAGGCCTTGACCGCGTCGACCGGCAATTCGCGCGTCATGGTTTCGTGCATAGCGTCCACTTCCGACCGGGCGATCAAGCCATTTCCCACGTCGGGCTGGTTAGTGACCACCGCCAAGAGGAAACCCGCTCCCTTCAGCCTGCGCAGGCTGGCCGCGGCCTCGGGGTAAAACCTGAAATCCTCCAGCCGCTTAGGGGCGAAGCTGCGGCGATCGCGGAATTCCGGAACGACGATGACCCCATCCCGATCGAGAAACACGGCCGGCCTCAGCCCGCAGGCACGGCTTACCATTTCGTCTGCCTGCGCTGCAAGGCCGGATGGCTGACGAGGCAGTGCCAAACCACGGCCTGAAAGGCTTCCGACAGGGGAGTGACCCAACCCGGATTGATCGCGGGAATCAGCACCACCACATCGCCGTGCCGCGCGGTATACCCGCTGTCTCGACCCACGATCCCGAACACTTTCGCCGACCGCGCCTTGGCCAGATCGATCGCCTTGACGATATTCGCGCTGATATTGCGCTCGGCATCGCCGCCGCCGACGGAATAGACCAGGATCGCGTCCTTCTCATTGAGCTGGCTGATTTCGAGCCACCCCGCGAACACCGTATCCCAGCCCTCGTCATTGGTGCGGGCGGTGAGTTCCGAGACGTTGTCGACCGGGCTGTAGGTCTCGATTCCGCAAAGCTTGCGAAAATCGTTGACGGCATGACTGCAATTGGCCGCGCTGCCGCCGACGCCGATCAGGAACAGGCGCCCCTTGCGCTCGCGCAGCCGGTCGAGCTCGGACGCCAGGGTCTCGATCGAACCGAATGAAATATCATGACAAATCTGCGCGGCCGCAGCGAAGAAGCTTTCCGCGTGGTTCATACGCCCAACCGCTCTCGGATCACCGGGGGATTCGGGCCCTCTTGCCACATCCGCCGCTCCATTTGAAGTGCCTCATAAACCGAAACCGGAAGTTGTCAATCGCGCGGCGCCCCGAGAGAGGCATAAAGCTCTCCGTAGCGCTGGATCGCATGGGCCATGGCAAACTGCTCCACGATCCGCGCGCGGGCCTTCCGCCGGCGCTCGGCGCGTGCGGCCGCGGGTTCTGTGGCCAGCGCGCGAATAGCTGCAGCGAGCGCATGGGGGTTTTCCGGCGGCACGACCAGGCCGGTGTCGCCCAGGATGAGCTTCGCGTCGCCGACATCGGTCGCGATGGCTGGAAGGCCGCAAGCCATCCCCTCCGCCAGGGCATTCGAAAATCCTTCCCCGAAGCGCGAGCTCGATACGGCGAAATCCGCAGCAGCGAACAGTCGGGCCACGTCGTGGCGACGGCCCAGGCGCAGGACGTTGCGCGCGGCGGCGAGATTTTCCGTTCCGACACCCACCAGCAAGGCGAACAAATCCGGCAGTTCCGTCATGGCCGCGAGGAAGCTGCCATGGTCCTTCATCGGATCGACGCGCGCCACGTGAGCAAGCAACGTTGCGTCCTGGGGAATGCCGAGCTCGCCGCGCACGGCCTGGCGCACCGCCGGGTCGGGCCTGAACTCATCGATGTCGATGCCGTTGGCAACGACCTCGGCGCGCCGCGGTCGATAGCCGAGCGCGAGATGCGACTTGAGGCCGGCACCCGAGTTGGCCGTCACGAGATCGGGCCATGACGACAACAGGGTGCAGGCCTTCACCACCATGCGCAACCCGCGGCCGTAACGCCGCAGGTCCATGTCCGAACAGCGGATGCTCCAAACGAGTCGCGTATGTTTGCGCCGACCCGACATGAGGAGCGCAACGAGCGCCGCGAGATCGCCGTGATACATCCAGCCCTGGACAATATCGGGACGGTTATCGGAGATGAGCTTTGCAAGCTTGAACAGTCCCGCTGCTGCGCCGCCGAGCCGGTCGAATCGCAACTCGACAACCTTGACCCCTGCCGCCGCCAGGCGCTCGACATGTCCCTCCGCCGGAAGAAGGCTTGCGACGATGATCTCGTCGGCTACCCCGGGCTGCGCCGTTGCCAGGCGCGTCAGCATGGCTTCGGCGCCGCCGCCTCGAAGCCCCGCCGTCACATAGATGATCTTTCGCGGTCGCCAGGTCACGCCCACCTCGCGCGCCAAGCCTGCAACATCAGGACGGTCCACAGCGGATATTGCCAGTTGCGGCTGCCCTCGAGGTGCTCCTGCCATGCTTGGCGCACCGGCTCGACTCGCACGAAGCCGTCGGATGCAAGCCGCGCCGGCGTCAGCAGCGATTCCGCCCATTCCCGCAGCGGACCGCGCAGCCAGGCATCGATGGGGACGCCGAACCCCATCTTCGGACGGTCGATCAGCGGCCGCGGGACATAGCGGTCGAGCACTTGGCGCAGCAACCACTTGCTGCGTCCACCGCGCAGCTTGAATTCAAGCGGCAAGCTCCAGGAATAAGCCACGACGCGATGATCGAGCAACGGGACGCGACCTTCGAGACCCACCGCCATCGTGGCCCGGTCCACCTTGGTCAGGATGTCGTCCGGCAGATAACTGATCATGTCGAGGAACTGCATGCGGGGAACGAGATCAGGGAAATCCTGCGCTATGCTTGGATCCCAGAGCGGCCCTCGCGGCTCCTGGCCGGCCGCGGCAATCTCGTCGGGTCGCTCCCACTGACTCACGAGGCGCCGGTAGATCGCGTCCGGCTGCGGATTGTCGAGCAGGGTCGTGATCTTGTGCAGCTTGTCGCCGGGCAACGCCGGGCGCCAGCTTGCGGGCACGAACGCGAACAGTCGATTCCAGGTCTGCGGTGCGAGCGCACGCAACGCCGTTGCCGAGGCGCCGCGCAACGGGCGCGGCACGAGATTCACCGCGCGCGCGAGCCGCTCCGCCCATACATAGCGATTATAGCCGGCGAATAATTCGTCGCCCCCGTCGCCTGACAATGCCACCGTCACGTGCTTTCGGGTCAATTCAGAGACGAGATAGGTCGGAATCTGCGAGGGATCGGCGAACGGCTCGTCGAACCAGTCGGCGAGATGCGGAATGACCTCGAGCGCGTGCCGGGGCTCGACGTAGAATTCGGTATGATCCGTGCCGAGATGGGCGGCTACCTGCTTGGCGCAGTGCGCCTCATCATACTCGCCCTCATGAAAGCCGATGGAGAACGTCTTCACCGGTCGCCTGCTTTGCGCCTGCATCAACGCCACGACGGTAGACGAATCGATCCCGCCCGACAGAAACGCACCCAGTGGCACGTCGGCAATCATCCGCAGCTTGACGGAATCGCGGAGCAGGCCGTCCAGTCGATCCGTGGCCTCCTGCGCGTCGGGCGCGGGATCGTTGCGCCGCTGACCGGCGATGGCGATGCCCCGCAAGTCCCAGAAGCACTTCGGCGACGGCATTGAGCCTTCGCGCAGCGTCAAAATGTGACCGGGAGCAAGTTTCTCCGCTTCGCGATAGATCGTGCGCGGCTGCGCGATGTAGGCGTGGCGCAGATACCCGACGACGGCGTCCGCATCGATCGTCGGCTTCCAATGGGGCGTCGGGCGAAACGCCTTGAGCTGCGAGGCGAAGAGAACCCGCTCGGGCGTGGCCGCGTAGTAGAGCGGCTTGATGCCGAGGCGGTCACGCGCCAGGATCAGGCTTCGCGTCTTGCGGTCCCATAGCGCGAAGGCGAACATGCCGATCGCTCGCTCGATTGCGGCTTCGACCCCCCAGAGCGCGCAGGCTTCGAGCAGGACTTCGGTATCGGAGTCACTGCGCATGGCATGGCCGGCGGCTTGCAGCTCGCGGCGGATGTCGCGGTAATTGTAGATTTCGCCATTGAACGTGATGACGAAGCGACGGTCGGCTGAATGCATCGGCTGCGCGCCGCCGGGACTGAGATCGATGATGGCGAGCCTACGCTGGCCCAATGCCACGCCGCCTTCGGCTTCGACCCAGACTTCGCCAGCGTCCGGTCCGCGATGCCGCACCGTCTCGATCATGGCCTCCGCGATGGAACGCAAGGCGTCAGCGGGCGTTGCCGCGCGCCAATCCACCATGCCGGCAATGCCGCACATCCCCTCACTCCAGGATATTGCTCGCCGCGCCTCTGCCCGTCGCGACCGGTGAGCTTGTGCCGAAGCTTTTGGCGTTAGTCGAGGCCGATGGTGACCGGGAACTCGTCGAGCGGTCGTCCCGTCCACTTGCCGGGCCTACCATACGCCTCGCCGCACGCCGGTCCGCATGTAGGCCCACAGCGTCGGATGAGACCATAGCCGGGACGGCAGATCGACCCGCTGAGGCCGCAAGCTGCCGGCGATGGCATCGCGTGCAGCCCGTTCGAGCAGCGGCAGGGCGGCAGCCAGCTGCAGGTAGGGGTAGGTCGAATAATTGTCCGTTGGGGTCGTGGCGAGCCGAGCCTGATAGAGGACGGTACCGGTGTCGATGCCCTCATCGACGAGATGGACGGTGACGCCGAAATTGTCGTCGTCTCCCTCCGCTTTTGCCCAATAGCCCCCATGAACGCCACGATATTTCGGCGTCACGCCGGCATGGTAATTGATGAACGGGGCATCGACGGAGCGCAGCACCTCGCCGGCGATAAGGCGCGTGCCCATCACCAGAATCGCGCGCGGCTGCAATTGCTGGAGATGGCGCATACATTCGGCTGAATTGACCGACGATACTCGGATGATTTGCCCGCCCGCGGGCCAGCGCGCGTCAAGGTTTGCCCCGCGGATGATCTCCGCGATGCGCGATCTCGCAAGCTTTTGTTGCATCCGCTGAAAGAGCATGAAGGCCAACTGGCCGGCGACACGTACGAGACCCAGTCGCTTGATCCGCCGGCGCAACAGCAGCGACCGTGATATCGGAGTCTCGACGATCACTGTCAGGGCGGAGAAGCGGGCAGCGAGATAGTGGGCGGCGATGCGGCCGGATTCACCTTCACTGGTGAGCAGCACCACTCTGTCCGTGGGCATCAAGCACCTCGTCGGCGACCGCCGCCATCGTCATCGACCGCATGCCGTCGCGATCCTGCAGGATGCGAAAATGATCGAGGATATGGCGCAGGAATGCCAAATTTTCCTGCAGGTTCACCCCGAAATTATGCGGGTGCCACCATAGATGAAATACCCGCCGGCGACGCGCCGCCGATTCCATGGCCGAGGTGATGCGCCACAGACGCAGCCGCTCCAGGGCCTTATTCCCGCTCACGGGCCGGAGAAACCGGCTCGCCGGAACGTCGACCATGCCGCCGACGAGCGCCGGCTCCCGGTCATGAGGACCCGCGAGCGGTAGGTAGCTGTCCGCCAGGCGGCACCCACGCACGAGCAAGTTCTGCTCGTGATCGCGCCGGGCTCGGTGGAACCAGACCCGCTCGTTGCCGCGGAAGGCGCGCAGGCCGAATTCGCGGCTCACCGCCAGGTGCGCCGAACTGACCTGGTTGCGCGGAAACACGATGCTTGCAAGGCTGATGCCGAGCTGAGCGGCGGCGGCGCGCGCCGCCTCGAGATCGGCGCGAAAGGCCTCGGTACTGCCGCCATCTTCCAGGCAATAGAAATGCGAGAATGTATGGGTGCCGATCTCCTGGGTGGGATAACCGAGAATGCGCCGGATCAGCGAGAGGCCGTAGTGATAGGGGTCCTGCCCTTCGTCTGCGCCGACCTCGGCGAGATAATGGTAGGACGAGATTCGCGGATCGGCATAATTGGGCTTGCGCGTGGGAACCGCCGCGAGCATCGTGTTCTGCGTCCCGAAGAACAAAAGTCCGACGGTTGCCCAGGTGCAGGCGATACCGCGCTCGGCAAAGAGGTCGAGCAAAGCCGGCACGACCTCGCGCACGCCGCGGATGTTGGCGCCATAGTCAGTGATCGTGCGCTTGTCGCGAACGCCCCATAAGAGCTCGAAATCCAGCGAAATGACGAACGTGCCGTATTGCACTGCCCGGCTCCTGGCGGCGGCAACAATGGAGAACAACAGGTCGTCGCCAAACGGACGGCCAAGCCACGGCCCTGTGGCGGCGCGTTCCGCTCGCCCGCAAGGCTTCACGCGGACGGGTTGCCCGGCGCTTCGCGCAGAGCTTACGTCGATTGCAGGGTCGATGTCCAAGCTGGATGTTGCATCCGTGGGATTGACCAATCTCTCGGGCGCCTTGCGAAGGGGCGCAGGCGCGTCGCCGCGGCAAGCCGAGTTGCGCCGACCGGAGCGCGCATGAAGGTGCTCTTCCTCGTTCGCGATCTCGGCGTTGGCGGCAGCCAGCGGCAACTCGCCGTGCTGGCGGCCGGTCTCGCGCGACATGGGCATGATGTAGCGGTGGCGGTGCTGTACGCGGGAGGAGCGCTCGAAGGGTTGCTCGGCGACAGCGGGGTGCGCCTCCTGTCCGTCGGAAAGACGAGCCGTTGGCACGTGGTGGCGCCGCTTTTGCAATTGCGGCGCCTTTTTCTGAGCGAACGCCCCGACCTGATCTACGCCTTTCTGCCGATGCAGACGACGCTCGCGGCGCTGCTGCTGCCGAGGGATCTGAAGACGAAACTCGTGTTCGGCCTGCGAGCCGGGGGAATGCAGTTGCGCCACTACGACGCGCTGAACGCCCTCACCTACCGGTCGGAAGCTTGGCTTTCCGGGCGCGCCGATCTCATCATTGCCAATGCCCGTTCCGTGCGCACCGATGCCATCGCGCGCGGCCTGCCGGCCGATCGCATCGCGGTCGTCCCGAACGGCATCGACACCGAGTTGATGCGTCCGGATGCGGCGGCCGGCCGTGCGCTACGGCGAATTTGGGGTATTGCGGACGAGGCCTTCGTCATCGGCTGTGTGGCCCGGCTCGATCCGATGAAAGATCATGCCAATTTTCTCAACGCCGCCGCGCGCTTTGCGCGCGAAGAAGCGAGCGTGCGCTTTGTCTGCGTAGGAGACGGACCGGCTGCCTACCGCGACGAACTCAAGCGGTTGGGGGCTTCGCTCGGATTGGCCGATCGCGTGCTGTGGGTCGGCGAAGCCGCCGATGTCAGGGCTGTTTACAACGCCTTCGACATCGCCACGCTGGCGTCGGCCTTCGGCGAGGGGTTTCCCAACGTCGTCGGGGAAGCGATGGCGTGCGGCACTCCGGTGGCGGCAACGGATGTCGGGGATGTGCGTTCGATCGCCGGCGGATCGGGCGAGGTGGTGCCGCCCGGCAACCCCGATCTGCTATGCGCGGCGTGGCGCTCTCTTCAACAGCGTCTGGTCCACGATCCGC
>DASSJW010000446.1:0-4756 GCA_035690995.1 Xanthobacteraceae bacterium | reverse complement strand
CCGGGACCGAAGCCGTTTTTCTCGCTGGTGGACCAGGCGCTCTCGGATGAGGTCAGGCGGCAGATCGGCCGCCCGTTCTGGATCGATACCGTCGGCCGCTCGGCATTGCTGGAACTCCGCATCAAGCTCGACAACGCGGTGATCCGCGTGTTCGCGCCGCGCAGCGCCGCCTACGCGTCGAACTCCCACATCTTCCTGGGCTGGATGGTCGGCACCTCGCTGGTGCTGATCACCGTCGCGGTTCTGTTCCTGCGCAACCAGATCCGGCCGATCCTGCGGCTCGCGGATGCCGCCGAAAGCTTCGGCAAAGGGCGGGAGGTCCCGGACTTCCGCCCGCGCGGCGCGCGCGAGGTTCGCCGCGCGGCGCAGGCCTTCATCGAGATGAAGCGTCGCATCGAGCGCAGCCTGGAGCAGCGCACCGCCATGCTGGCGGGCGTGTCGCACGACCTGCGCACCATCCTCACGCGCTTCAAGCTCGAGCTCGCTTTGATCGGCGACAGCCCCGAGGTCGAGGCGATGAAGAAGGATGTCGACGAGATGGCGCGGATGTTGGAGGCCTATCTCGCCTTCGCGCGCGGGGACTCGGGCGAGCAGTCGGCGCCGACCGACATGGGCGCGTTCCTCGAGGAGCTCAAGACCGATACCGAGCGCAACGGCCACAAATCGAGCGTGCACTTCCACGGCCATCCGATCGTCACCGTGCGGCCGGCGGCGTTCAAGCGCTGCCTCGCCAATCTCGTGTCGAATGCGGCGCGCTACGCGCCCTCGATCTCGATCACCGGCCATCGCGACCATCGCTGGCTGATCGTCACCGTCGACGACGACGGTCCGGGAATCGCGCCGCATCTGCGCGAGGAGGTGTTCAAGCCGTTCCTGCGGCTCGACGACGCGCGCAATCAGGACGAGGGCGGCACCGGCCTCGGGCTTGCGATCGCCCGCGACATCGCCCGCTCCCACGGCGGCGACATCATCCTGTCGGACAGTCCGCTCGGCGGCCTGCGCGCGACCGTGCGGGTGCCGGTGTAAGGCACCACGGCGCCACCGATCACACCGCGACCGTCTCCTCGTCGGCATCGTCCGCGGGTCGGCGCCGCCGTGAGCGCAGGCGGCACGCCAAGCTGGGAATGCGGCAAAGCTCGTCGAGCAGTCCGGACCAGCGCTGTCCGCGCGCGAGCGCGCGGTCGAGCGCGGCCATGGTGCGGGCAAGACCGGGATCGTCGTCGTCGATCCAGGTGCGCAGCACCGACGCGAACAACACCGCGAGTCCCTGGGCGCGCACGAAGCCGAGCGGACCGGCGGCGCCGATGTCGGCGGCGGTGAGCATCCATTGCTGCGAACGCAGCGCGAGCCGCTGCAAGGCCAGAGCGAGGCCGGGATTGCGCATGGCCGAGCGCATCAACGAGCGCACCGCCTCCTTGTGCGGCGTGAGCAGCTCGATCCGGCGCATCAACACGTCGAACAGCCGCTCGCGCGGCGGTTCCTCGGCCATGTCGGCATCTTCGCCGGCAAGCACGGCGCGGTCGACCTGCTTCACATAGGCGGCGAGAATCGCAAAGCTCGAGCCGAATTCATCGCGCAGTTCGGCGAGCGACACCCCGGCCGCCTTGGCGATCTCGGCCAAACCGACCTGCTCGATCGGCTTTTCCGCCAACAGCGCCATGAAGGCGTCGATGATGCGCGCGCGCTGGGATCGGTCGTCGCTCGCCGCGCGCGCGGGTCGCTCGCGGCTCGGCGCGCGCCGCGTGACCGGCTTCGACTTGGGTTTGCGCGCCATGAGCGGACTCCCGGACCTGATCCTGCCTGCCGTCAATGTAGGCGCGCGATCCGCGTCGTTCCAGGGCCGTTTGCTGGCGCTATCCCGCCAGGTCGCGGGAGCGCTTGGTGGCCGCGGCGATGGCCTTGGTCAGCAGCGCCTCGAGCCCGTCCTTGGCCATCAGCACGTCGAGCGCGGCGGCGGTGGTGCCGCCCCGTGAAGTGACGTGCTGCCGCAGCGTGGCAGCGTCGAGCGGTGAGCGATGCAGCAGTTCGCCCGAGCCCGCGACGGTGGCGCGCGCGAGCTTCTCGGCAAGCGCGGCCGGCAGCCCGGCGGTGACGCCGGCCCGTGCCATCGCTTCCGCGAGCAGGAACACATAGGCCGGGCCCGAGCCCGACAGCGCGGTCACCGCATCCATCAGCGCCTCGTCGGCCGCCCACTCCACCGCGCCGACGGCGGAGAGGAGCGTATCCACCAGCGCGCGCTGCGCGCCCGACACGCGCGCGTTGGCGACGGCGACGGTGATGCCGCGGCCGATGGCGGCGGGCGTGTTCGGCATGGCGCGGATGAGCGCGGCGCCCGGCAGCGCAGCTTCGAGGAATCGCAAGGTCCGCCCCGCCATGATCGACACGGCCACGGTCGCGGCGCCTACCAATGGTCTGAGCACCGGCATGACCTCGGGCGCCACTTGCGGCTTGACCGCGATCATCACGGCGGCGACCTCGCCGATCGCATCCTGCGGCGGATTGAGGCGGACGCCGCGCTCCGCCAGCGCGGGCAGGTGGTCCCCCGGCGCCGGCTCGATGATGACGAGATGGTCGGGCGCCAGCCCGAGCGTCAGCCAGCCTTCCAGTAGCGCGCTTCCCATCTTGCCGGCGCCGGCCAGGAGAATGGTTCCGGACAGATGGGCGAGGGGGCGCGCGCTCTGCGTGCTCGAAACCGATGCTGTCATGGCCGTGCTCTCGTCATCACCCGCGAACGCGGATGATGCAGTAAGCACAGCCCTGGCGATTGGCAAATGGTGCGGAGCGGCCGGGATGCCGACCAGCGCCAAGATCGCCCGAAGATAGCGGCCGCTACGCCTGACCCTGCGTCTCGAACATCGCGGCGTCGAGGGCCTCGCGCGCCGGCTTGCCCGCCCACACCACGAACTGGAAGGCCGGGAAGTAGCGTTCGCAGGCGTCGAGCGCGGTTCCCAGCAGCGCCTCGCATTGCCGGCTCGAGGCTTCGACGCCGCCGGCCAGCACCAGCGCGTGCCGGTACATGATCAGCCCGTCCTGGGTCCAGAGATCGAAGTGTCCGACCCACATCTGCTCGTTGATCAGCGAGATGAGCTGCTGCACCTCGCCGCGGCAGCGCTCCGGTACCTTGAACTCGAAGGCGCAGGCGAGATGCAGCGCCTCGATGTCGTACATCCAGGTGTAGGAGACTTGGTAGTCCGTCCACTTTCCCGTCACCAGGATGGTGATCTCGTCCTCGCCCGCGCGCTCGAACGACCAGCCATTGGTCGATGCCACCCGCTCGACGACTTCGAGCGGGTTGACGTGATGCGGGTCGCTGAAGTCGATGAGGGACATGCTTGTCTCCACCCTGCCGCTCGGAAGTGGGATGCGGGTACGACCGCACGCACACCACGCCGCTTTCGACGGTCCCCGGTGGAGCTGATTGACCGCTCCGGGGCGAATCACTTGGTGAGTCGAATATAACGCCTTTGATTCCAGCGGCTAAAGCACAATCACCACCGACCGCCGTGAACGATTGGTGGATATGTCGCCAGCTGGAGTCTGTTTCTCCACAGGCCCCGAAAAAGCCACACGACGCCGGACGGCGAGAGGCGGAACTTTCGGGGGGCGCCTCCGGGCGCGGCCCGGTCGTGCCCTAGTCGAACAGGCTCGACACCGACTCTTCGGTCGCGGTGCGGCCGATGGCTTCGCCGATCAAGGTGGCGACCGACAGGGTGCGGATATTGCGCGCGACCCTGACCGCCTGGGTGGGCTGGATCGAGTCGGTGATGACGAGCTCCTTGAGCCGCGACGCAGTGATGCGCGCGACCGCGCCGCCGGACAGCACGCCGTGGGTGATGTAGGCGTAGACGTCGGTCGCGCCCTTCTCCAGCAGCGCGTCGGCCGCGTTCACCACCGTGCCGCCGGAATCGATGATGTCGTCGACCAGGATGCAGGTGTGTCCGTCGACCTCGCCGATCACGTTCATCACCTCGGATTCGCCGGCGCGCTCGCGCCGCTTGTCGACGATGGCGAGCGGGGCATTGATGCGCTTGGCCAGGCCGCGCGCGCGGCCGACCCCGCCGACATCGGGCGACACCACCATCACCTTGCCGATGTCGAAGCGTTCCTTGATGTCGCGCACCATCATCGGCGCGGCATAGAGGTTGTCGGTGGGGATGTCGAAGAAGCCCTGGATCTGGCCGGCGTGGAGATCGAGCGTCATCACCCGGTCGGCGCCGGCGCGGGTGATCAGGTTCGACACCAGCTTGGCCGAGATCGGCGTGCGCGGTCCCGGTTTGCGGTCCTGGCGGGCATAGCCGAAATACGGGATCACCGCGGTGATGCGCCGCCCCGACGCGCGGCGCAGCGCATCGATGATGATGAGCAATTCCATCAGGTGGTCGTTGGCGGGGAACGACGTCGACTGGATGACGAAAACGTCGCTGCCGCGCACGTTTTCCTGGATCTCGACGAAGATTTCCATGTCGGCGAAGCGCCGCACCACCGCCTTGGTCAGCGGCGTCGCGAGATAGGCGGCGATGGCATCGGCGAGCGCGGGATTGGAGTTGCCGGCGACGAGCTTGATCGCTCCATTGTTGGGCCGCATCGTCGTCTCCTGGCGAGCACTGCGCGCCCGCGGCGCCCTATAACAAGGAGGCGGCAAGGCTGGCAATATGACTGGGCGCGGGCGCGGCGCTTGTCCCGAGGATTCCGTCCGTCCGGCAGCGCCACGCCCAAAGAGACGCGCTAGCGGGAATTTTCGGGAGGAGCGGCGGTT
>DASSJW010000445.1:0-3630 GCA_035690995.1 Xanthobacteraceae bacterium | reverse complement strand
TCCGAGCGCGTCAGCCGCACGATCGACTGCACCAGCGCCAGGGCGTTTCGCGCGCGGTGGTCGACCTCGCGCGCCAGCAGCGCTTGGCGCTCTTCGGCGTCCTTGCGGTCGGTGATGTCGACCGTCACGCCGCTGATGCGGATGATGTTGTCGGTCGCGTCGGCGCTCGCCACTGCCGTGCCGATGCACCATCGCGTCTGCCCATTTGGGCGGCAGACGCGAAACTCGGTCTGGAAGCTCGGGGTGTTTTGCGCCGCCGGCTTGATCGCGTTCTGCAGGTGCTTCCAGTCCTCGGGGTGAATCAGCGCCTTGATATTCTCGACGGTCACATCGAAGGTCGCGGGATCGACGCCGAAAATTCGATACTGCCCGTCGTCCCAGGTGAAGTCGCCGTTGACGGGATCCCATTCCCACGAGCCCATCTGGCCGGCGGCCAGCGCCAAGCTGCGGCGCTCCTCGCTCTGCATCAGCCGCGCGGTTGAGGCCTCCAGCTCCGCGGTTCGCTCCGCGACGCGCCGCTCAAGCTCCTGGTTGAGCTGCTCCAGCTGCCGGGTCTTGCGGTACAGCTCGGCGAAAATCCTGACCTTGGCGCGCAGCACCTCGGGGATGACCGGCACCGGGACGTAGTCGACGGCGCCCATCTCGTAAGCGCGCAAGCGGTCCACGTCGGTCAGATGGATGGCGGAAATGAAGATGATCGCGGTGCGCTGAAAGCGCGGATGCTCGCGGATCATCGCAGCCAGTTGGAAGCCGTCGAGTTCCGGCATGCACACGTCGACGAGAATAACCGCGATCTCGTGCTTGAGAAGTTGTTCGAGCGCTTCCCTCGCCGACGCCGCCTTGATGAGATTTTCGCCCAGCTCGGCCAGGATGGTCTCGTAGCTCAGCAGCTTGGCCGGCTGATCATCGACCAGCAGGATGTTGACCTTGTCGTCGGAAGCCATTTTCTTGTCTCCGCCCCTAGCGATGCAGCCACATGCGCAGCGCCGACAACAACTGCTCGGTATTGACGGGCTTGGCCAGATAGTCGGACGCGCCCGCCTCCAGGCACTTTTCGCGATCGCCCTTCATCGCCTTCGCGGTCAGGGCGATGATCGGCAGTCGACGGAAATCCTGCTTCTGACGGATGACCTGGATGGTTTGATACCCGTCCATTTCCGGCATCATGATGTCCATCAGCACGATCGCCAGATCGGGCGTCGATTCCGCGAGCGCGATGGCCTCCCTGCCGGTCGTGGCGGTGAGCACGTGCATGCCGCGCCGCTCGAGGACGCTCGACAGAGCGAAGATGTTGCGGGCGTCGTCATCGACCAGCAGCACGGTGCGGCCGACCAGATCCTCGTCGGAGCTGTTGAGCCGCTCGAGCATGCGCTGCTTCTCGGCCGGCAGATCCGTGACGATGCGATGCAGGAACAAGGCGGTTTCGTCGAGCAGGCGCTCGGGCGATTCAACGCCTTTCACCACGATGCTGCGCGCCATGGTGTGCAGCTGGGCATCTTCCTCGGCCGACAATTCGCGGCCGGTGAACACCACGACAGGGACGTCGGAAAGGTTGGCGTCGGCGCGCAACTCTTCCAGCACCTGGAATCCGGACATGTCGGGCAGGCGCAGATCGAGCACGACGCAGTCGCACGGATCCTGCCGCAGAACGCTCAAGGCTTCGGAGCCGGTGCCGGCGGGAACGATTTCGATGTCGTCGTGGCCGAGCAGTTCCGCAATGCTCATCTGTTCGGCCCGATCATCCTCGACCACCAGCAGCCGCTTGCGGCGCGGTTTGGCGTATTCCTTGATCCGCGCCAAGGCGGCTTCCACGCCCTCGGGTGAGGTGGGCTTGGTGACGAAGGAGAAGGCGCCGCGCGCCAAGCCATGCTGGCGATCTTCGTCCAGCGTGATGATCTGCACCGGGATATGTCGTGTCAGCGGGTTCTGCTTGAGCTGGCTGAGCACGGTCCACCCGAGCATGTCGGGCAGGAACACGTCGAGCGACACCGCCGTCGGCTGGTACTGCTTGGCAAGGTCGAGCGCGTCGATCCCCCGCATCGCGACCAGCACCCGGAAGCCCTTCTCGCGCGCGAGGTCCACCATGATACGGGCATAATGCGGGTCGTCCTCGACGATGAGCAGGATCGAATCGCCCGGCTGGATCTCGAGCCGGTCGTCGGGAATCTGCTCGATCGGCCGCTCCGGCACCACATGAATGCCCGGCATCGGTTGCGCGGACGGCGTGGCCATCGGCCTCGGTGCCAGGGTCGGGCCCACATATTTCAGCGGCAGATAGAGTGTGAAGGTGCTTCCCACGTTCGGCGAGCTGCGAAGGTGGATTTCGCCGCCGAGAAGGTTCGACAGCTCGCGGCTGATCGCGAGGCCCAGACCCGTGCCGCCGTATTTGCGGCTGGTGCTGGCGTCGGCCTGCATGAACGCTTCGAAAATGACCTTCTGCTTTTCCGAGGGAATGCCGATGCCGGTATCGGAGACCTCGAACGCCACCACCGCCGGGGCCTGCTTGAGCACCGGATGCTCCGGGCTCCAGCCGCCCTGAACCGATGAGACGGTCAGGCGTACGCCGCCTTGGGAGGTGAACTTGAACGCATTCGAGAGCAGATTCTTGAGCACCTGCTGCAGGCGCTTGGAATCGGTTGTGATGCTGCGGCCGAGGTTGGCATCGAAATTGACCTCGAACGCCAGTTGTCGCGTCTCGGCCTCGTGGCGGAAGGGACGCGCGACCATGTCGAGGAGGTTCGCGAACGCAATCTCCTCCGCGTCCACCGTCACCGTGCCGGACTCGATCTTCGACAAGTCGAGAATGTCGCTGATCAGGTTCAGGAGGTCGGTGCCGGCGCCGTGAATGGTGCGGGCGAACTCGACCTGCCTCGGCGAGAGATTGCCGTCGGGGTTGTCTGTGAGCTGCTGGCCGAGGATCAGGATGCTGTTGAGCGGCGTGCGCAGCTCGTGCGACATGTTGGCGAGGAATTCCGACTTGTACTTGGAGGTCAGCGCGAGCTCGGTCGCCTTCTCCTCCAACGCGCGGCGCGCCTGCTCGATTTCCTGGTTCTTGCGCTCCACCTCGACGTTGCGCTCGGCCAGCTGTTGCGCCTTCTGCTCGAGCTGATCGTTGGTCTGCTGCAGCTCGCGCTGCTGCGCCTGCAATTCGCCGGCGAGCTGCTGCGACTGCTTGAGCAGACCTTCCGTCTGCATGGTGGCCTCGATGCTGTTGAGCACGATGCCGATACTGGTGGTGAGCTGCTCGAGGAACATCATCTGCAGGGCGGTGAATTCGCTCAATGAGGCGAGCTCGATGACCGCCTTGACCTGATTTTCGAACAGCACCGGCAACACCACGATATTGCGCGGAACCGCCTTGAACAGCGCCGATCCGATCGGGACCGCGTGCGTAGGCATTTCGCTGATCAGCATGCGGCGCTTGTCGGCGGCGCATTGGCCGACCAGTCCCTGGCCGATGCTGAGCCGTTCGGGATGCCCGTTGAGGCCGTCGTCGGCATAGGCCGAGAGCAGCTGCAGGCTGGGCATGTCGTCGCTGGTCACCTGGTAGATCACGCCGAGCTGCGCGTTCACCAGGGTCGTGAGCTCGGACAGCAGCAACTGGCCGACCGTGGTCAGATCGCGCTGGCC
>DASSJW010000444.1:0-13366 GCA_035690995.1 Xanthobacteraceae bacterium | reverse complement strand
CGCTCCATTGAAATTTTGCTTCAGCCAACGCGCATCCGCGCTGAAGCCAAATCTTCGAAAGGACGACAACAATGGCTGTTTCAGGAGGCTTCGACTCCGCCACCGGCCTATCGACCGGCGACAACCTCGACCACGCCCTCGCGACCAGCCGCGACGCAGCTCAGTTGACGCCCAACCTCCGGGACGATCCTGATGCCGGCGGCCAGATCCGAAGTGCCGCGCACGGCCCAGCGCCCAGCCTCTGGGACGACCCTGACGCCGGCGGCCAGATCCGCAGCGCCGTGCACCGGCCGACCCCCGGCCTCAGGGACGATCCTGACGCCGGCGGTCAGATCCACAGTGCGGTGCAGCCGTTTGCGGGAGGCGAGCACCAGCTCGCGCCCCCTGACATAGCCAGCGCGAGCGATCAGCTCGTGATGCGCGGCGTGACCCCTCAGCTCGTGCAGGCAATGGCGTCGTTCTTCGCTGCGGGCGCGGCTGACAGCTCGCGTAGCCTCTCGCTCGGGGCCGAGCCGCCGCAACAGCCGTTTCTAGCCACGCCTCAGCACGCGTGAGGTCAAGCCATGTCCTCGTAAATCGCGACAAGGTGGAAGTCGCTCAACAACGTTTGCTTCTCCAACGGAATGGTCCGTCTGTGCTCTTGCCCCCCAGCAGGCGACGCTGGCGAGCGGCGCCAAAGACAAGAAGACGAAGACCACAGGGGCTCGCCATGAAACTTATCCGCCGCAGGTTCTTGCATCTGGCCGCGGGCGCTGCCGCGCTGCCGGCCGTCTCGCGTATGGCACACGGAGAAACGTATCCGTCGCGCCCGGTGCGGCTCGTCGTCCCTTTCGCTCCCGCCGGTCCGAACGACATCATTGCCCGTGTGCTGGGACAGTGGCTCTCGGAGCGGTTCGGCCAACCCTTCGTGATCGAGAACCGGCCCGGTGCGGCAACCAACGTCGGCACCGAGGCGGTGGTGAATGCGACACCCGACGGATATACCGTCTTGATCGTATCATCGCCGCACGCGATCAACGCCACGCTCTACGAGAAGCTCCATTTCAATTTCATGCGCGATATCGCTCCGGTTGCCGGGATCCTGCGCGCACCCAATGTGATGGTCGTCGCTCCGGCATTTCCGGCCAAATCGGTTCCGGAATTCATCAGCTATGCCAAAGCCAATCCGGGCAAACTCAATTTCGCGTCGTCGGGCATCGGGGCGTCCAACCATATGTCCGGGGAGTTGTTCAAGATCATGACCGGGATCGAGATGGCGCACGTTCCCTACCGCAGTTCCGGGCCGGCGCTGACGGATCTGTTCAGTGGCCAGGTACAGGTGATGATTGACGCCATGAGCTCCACCATCGAGCACATCAAGGCGAATAGGCTGCGTCCGCTGGCTGTGACATCGCCGCCGCGATCGCCATTGATTCCGGACACGCCTGTCATGAGCGATTTCGTGCCCGGCTATGAAGTGAGTAACTGGTTCGGGCTCGGTATGCCGCGCAATACGCCCGCCGAGGTCATCGACAGGTTCAACATCGCCGTGAACGAGGGTCTCACGGATTCCAAGTTGAAGGCGCGATTCGCCAGCTTGGGAGGAACCACATTGCCCGGCTCCCCCGCGGATTTTGGCAAGCTCGTCGCCGACGAAACCGAGAAGTGGGGCAAGGTTATCCGGATGGCCCATATCAAGCAGGAGTAGGCCGACGTTCCGTAGCTCCCGGCGGCGCAAACGACATCGTCGCCCGCCTGGGCCGCCGCCATCGGACGTGCTTGTACGAAGCGGGACGTCTCTTCCGGGCCAATAAGCGTCTATTCGATCCCGCGCGGGCGGGGCGCTAGATCCGGGCGGTCGCCTTGCGCCAGGCCTTGGAGGCGTGGAGACAGCGCCACCACAGGAGGGACCAGGGCGGCACCTGCGCCATCAACGCGCTGAGGCGCTCCGCTTCCCGCTGCCAGTGGTCGCGGCTCGCCATGATCCGGCTGACGGAGGCCGTGAGGGATTCTCTCGTTTCGTCCGCTTCCTGGTTCGCCGCGCGCAGCTGTTGCACTTCCGTGCGCAGGAGATTCAATTCGATGAGCAACAGCTTCATTTCCCGGCGCATGACGGGGAGCGGATCGGGAGCCTCCCACGGAGCCGCCGGAAGAGTACTTAGGAAAGGGTGAACGTTCGCGGTGGACTGGTGCAGCATGTGCACAGCGTGCCCAAGGATGGTTTACAGACGGTTAAATCCGTCGGCCGAACCATGCGGGTGCAAGCAATTTTTCACGCCCCGGCACGGCTGACCGCGCCCAGCGGTCGTTGCCGATCTCCGGAGTCGGTGATCAGGTCCGGTCGGAGCGAGTTGTGAAGGGCCTCGGAGACTTCGACGCGTTACTCAAGGCCGCTTGGAGGGTCGGCGATTGTCGCCGCCGCGTCCTTGGCCATGCTCTCCGTACCATAAGTACCACGGGTTCTGCACGCACGAGCCGCCGGTACCGGGGCCACCGGTCATCATGCATTGCTCGAACGAGGTGAAGGCGCAGGTCAAGCCGTTGTCGCCATTGCTGCCGCTGTATTGCACGCACCATGGCCGGTAGGTCTCGGCGGCAGCCGAGCGGACATCGATCGTGGCAAAGGCTGTGACCGCAAGCAGGGCGAAAGCGGTGCGGATCAAGATCATCGCTTTATCCTCCCAATCTGGGCCGCTCTCCACCTAACACCCGACAGGGCCGATTATTCCAGGGGCAAATGGCCTGGGACCCTTGCGGGCGAACCAGCGGCGGCTCGCTCCGGCCTGGGTAAGTCTCCCTCGTTCGCAGCAGATGTTCAGACGTCAAATTGTGCCGCGCCATGGGGCCGAGCTCTGTCCAATCGGACGACAGGCGAGCAATCGTCGCGCTCTCGGCGTTGCGGAACGCGGGCTTCATGACGTCCCGCCGCCTGATCGCCGCGCGAAAGGTTCAGCGCTGGGTCGTCGGGCCAGCGACCGGCGGGGGATCCCAATTGCCGTTGCCTTGGTCCAGCGGCGTTGCTGTGGACGGCCGGTCGGGCGTCTTGCTCTGGCGATCCGGGGCCACTGCGGATCTGTCGTATTGTTGCGGCGTCGGCTGCTGCGCCGATGCCATGCCGACACTGACAACGAGCGCGACGGCGGCCAGCACGACTGATTGTTTCCTCAAGATCGGTTCCTTTGGGTCTGGTGGATCCTAGGGAAACGCGTCCCGGGGCTGAGGTGTTCCGGGGACGCAGGGAATAGACTGATACACATTATATTGACGAGCCGAACAGCTGCCGGAGGCACGCACGTCGCGCTTGAAAACAGAAATCCTGGAAGAGAGGCAGCGGAAGCGAATATCGACGGAGGCGGCGATGGCAACCGCTCGAGGCGAGGCTGCACCAGAGAAGCCCCGACCGCTGGTGAGCGATCGGAGCTTCCTGGGAGGTTGAGTCGCCCTTCACGCCCCCGGAAGCGCGACGGTCACAGTCTAGTGCAATCGCGGCTTTTCAACAATGAAGCGACGGCGAAATCTCCTCACCGTGACATTTTTGCAATGGTCGGGAATGCGGCCACGCGATGCGGTCGCGAAAGAACTGGCAAGCGGATGGACTATACCCTCGACGATTTGAAGGCCGAGCTCGCCGCCACCAAGCCGGGCGAGGAGACCTGCGTGGCCTACGGCCAATATGCATTGCTTTTTCCGCCCGGGGAGCCCGATCAAGGTGCGCGTCTCGCGGCGGCGGCCTTTGCGAAGGCCAACGGCTGCACGATCAGCAACCGGCCAGATGACAATCTTGTTTGCTTCGTGAAGCCGGCCTGAGTCCGGCTCCGCTCCCGCCGCCCGCGCAGGCTCCCCGTCAACGGACGGCCTATGCGCAGCCCGTATCGCGGTGGCATGTATCAAGGGCGGGCTGGAGCATTTCTCGCTTCGCCTGAACTTGGCTGCGATAGTGCCCCAGCACGAACAGCCGGATGGCTGAGGATAGGTTTCTGTGCTGGCGCTCCCTGTCGATCTGGTGAACGAGCCTGGCGATCGGCATTCGGCGTCCGGCGGCGATCATCTTCAGCCCCTGCCAGAACTCATCCTCGAGGCTCAGGCTCGTCTTGTGGCCATCGATGATGACCGAGCGCTTGACGATCGGTGATTTCATGACGATGCGGCTCATGGCTGTGACGCCTCCGCCATGACATGGGGGAGGGCGCCCTTTGCAGGGCCGGGTCGGATGACCCGGCGCTCGGGCGAATGATCGGCCGTCTGAACTCTTCCCATCTGCGTGCCCCCGTCTCCGCGTGCCCTCTGGCGGAGGTCCATCCCTCCCACCTCCTGCAGAGCTGACATGGAATCTGGTTCCGGGCTGTGATGGGGATCACTAAAATGACGATTATCTGCACAGCCTGGCCCGCTGCGGCGGGGTTTGCCCGGGCGTGCGGGCGTTTTCGCGCGCCTGATACCGCGATGTCGCGGCCCCGCGGCTCGCGCGATGTCCTGCGGCAACCGGGTTCAGTCCGGCGGTCCTCGTTTGACCGTTCTTCTTCTGCGGCTGTCGTCGGGACGACCGTCCATTTCTTTGCTATCTTAAGAACATTCAGCGCTGCCCCTTGGGGGAGCACGCATCGCCGCGAGTTCATCGCGCTGCTGGCGGCGCGGCGGCCGGCGAAGCCCTCGCGCCGCCCAAGCACTCGGTTATGACTATCCCACCGTCACTCCACATCTTCGCCGGCGAGGGGATTGAATGAGACGTCGGGATTTCATCATTCTTCTCGGCGGCGCAGCGGCGCCATCAGGTCTTTCGCCGCTGCCGCTGCGCGCGCAGACAGCCGTTGCCGTGCGGCGCGTCGGCCTGTTGAGCCCCCTGATCGAGACCACCGACGAGACCCGGCGGCTTTCGGCGGTATTGACGGCGGGCCTCAACGAGTTGGGCTGGACCGACGGCCGCAATATCCACCTCGAACAGCGGTGGTCGGGGGGCGACAATGACCGGCTGCGAGCCGACGCGCGCGAACTGGCGCGCCTGCCGGCCGAGGTGATCCTGGCAATCACCAGCCCGGCGGTCGCCGCGCTCAAGCAGGAGGCGCCGGCCATTCCGGTCGTATTCGTGGCGGTGTCCGATCCGGTCGGCAGCGGATTCGTCAACAGCCTCTCGCGTCCCGGCGGCAATATCACCGGCTTCATCAACCTCGAAGCGTCCCTGAGCGGGAAATGGCTCGAGCTCCTGAAGGAAGTCGTCCCGGGCCTCACCCATGCCGGATTCATGTTCAACCCGGAGACGGCACCCTTTGCCGATTATTATCTCCGCGCGTTCGAGGCCGCGGCGCCTGCGGCGGCAGTGGCCCCGGTGGTGGTGCCGGTTCACGATCCCAATGACATCGAGGGCGCCGTCCGGGCGCTGAAGGCGAAGCCGGTTGCCGGGCTCATCGTGATGCCGGACACGTTCACCACCGTCAACCGCCGGCGGATCATCGCGCTCGCCGCGCGCGAGCGGCTCCCGGTCGTCTATGCCAACGGCGCCACCGTCAGACAAGGCGGTCTGATCGGTTACGGCGTCGACAACGTCGAGTCCGTGCGTGGCGCCGCATCATACGTGCATCGCATCCTGCGCGGCGAGAAGCCCGGCGATCTCCCGGTTCAGACTCCGACCAAGTTCGAGCTGGTGATCAACCTCAAGACCGCCAAGGCGCTCGGGCTCGACGTGCCGCCGACGCTGCTTGCGCGCGCCGACGAGGTGGTTGAATGAGGCGGCGGAAGTTCGCCGCCGTTCAGGGCGGCGCGGCAACGTGGAGACACCGGCCACTTTGTCTTTGAACCCCTCGTCGGGCGGACGCTGGTGGTCACCGCGTCCATTCCTGGCACGAAGCCGAGCGACCAGTGCATCGCGGTGACGTCGGCCTCGATGTAGAAGGGCGACGAATCCAACTTATCTCGCAGCGATGTTTTATCGAATGGTTCAGTTCGGCGTGCCCGCCGTGCGCGATCCGTCCTCCAGCCGCTCGCATTGTTGCGTTCGCCACCGCGTCTCGCAGCACGATTGGATTGAATCGGGAACATGCTGCAGCTTCGGCCCGGTCACCATGGAGCAATGTTCAGATTAGCGAACAGCCCGCGCGTTCCGTCGTCGACAAAGAGCCCGACGGGACCACCCCGATCCGCGTAGTGCAAGTCATCGACGGTCAAGGCGACAACGCCATCGACCAGTGCACGAACTTGAGTTCCCCGAACCTCAAGTCGCAGTCGGTGCCAGCGGCCCGCGCCAATGTCGGCGCCCTTCTCGTACCGGCCGGGGAAATTGGCGCGTGACACGGCGAAATGGAAATCCGGGTGCGCCACGTATTGGATGGCCCGGTCGATACGCGGCGGTGGCGGCGCGGGATCATTGCGGCGACCATTGGTCATTCGCACGTACACCGCTTCATATGTCTGCAGATCTTCGCTCACGTGAAATGCAAACCCGACGAAGCCGCGGGCATCGGCCGCGCCCTTGCCGTTGAGCTCGGCGCCGACATCGGATTCGATGACACCCGCGCTGAAGCTCCGATGCACGATCGCATAACTTGGACCGTTGCTGGTCCGCGTCTTCGCCAAACGGCCCCGCTGTTCCTCATCCGTCAGCTCAACCGAAAGGCAATCGCGGCCGTTCCAATGCTGACGCGCGACCTTCACCAGGTTGTTGACGATGGGTCGCGGGACATCCGCTTCAGCTCTGGCGCGGATCGGCATGACGGCTCCGGTGGCGGTGATTGCACCAAGCGCCTGGATTACGCCGCGACGGTGAATGGCCCCGGAAGACATCGCAGGTCACTGCGCCGATAGCTGGCGAACCGCCCCCATCCAATCTTCGAGGTGGTAAGAGCGGGTCAGCTTGCCGTCTTCAATGGTGTGAACATCGATCGACATCAGCTTGAACGATTTGCCGCCATGCGGCGCGCCCATGAAGTCGCCGGCCGGCGTGCCGCTCGCCTCGCCGCGCACGATGACGCGATTGCCTGACTCCAGCACTTCTTTGATCTGCCATCTCAGATCGGGGATGGCCTTGTGGCGCCCGGCGATGGCCGCAATGACCTGCTCGCGAGGCAGGCAAACGTCGTTGGTCCCGCAAGACACCCAGTTGGGCGCAGTCGCCTGCATGAGAAGACCCGAGACGTCTTTTCCGGGCGCCGCATTAAGTGCGTCGTAGAACGCGGTCACGCTGGCAGGCGCTGACTCCGCCGGCACCGTGGTCGTTGCGACCGGCAAGCCGGCGAGCGCAATGCAGGCCGTGAGAATGGCTTTCATGATCGGCTCCGTAAATTTGACGCCCCGCCGCGCCCGATATAGGACCTCCCGGATTATCGATCTAATGAATATGAGTGATATGTCATGAACAAAATCGATCTTCGGCGGTTTGACCTCAACCTTTTGGTTGTGTTCGAGGTGCTCTTGGTCGAGCGCAGTGTCACGCGGGCGGCCGAGCGTCTCTCTCGGACGCAATCGGCCATCAGCCATGCGCTGTCACGGTTGCGCGCTCAGCTCGGCGACCCTGTCCTGGTCAAAGGCGGCAAGTTCATGCAACCGACGCCGTTCGCCCTCGACTTTCTGGAAGAGGTGCGACCGATACTCGCGCGTATCCAAAGGGCGCTGTCGCCTCGGCATTCATTCGATCCCGCATCCTCGCGACGGATTTTCCGACTGTGTGCACCCGATTTCGCGCTCACGCTCTTTACCCACCTGCACGCGCGTTTGCGGGTCGAGGCGCCCGGCGTCGCGATCGAATGGAGCGGTCTGAGAAACTCCATGCTGCTCGATCTTGTGGAGGGTCAGATCGATGTTGCCATCGCTCCCACTCCGCCGCGCCTCACGCAAGATGTTTTCGCCCATGGAATCGGCGCACTGCAGTGGCGATGTTTCGCCCGCAAAGGGCATCCCGCGTTTCTTAAATGGGGGCCAAAGGCCTGGTCACGGTGGCCGCACCTGGTCGTGCGGGTCGGGACCCAAATTGCGAATCCGGTCGATATCGCGGCTGCCGAAGCCGGCCTCGAGCGAACAATTGCCGGCTGGGTACCGCATTTCGCTGCGATCGCACCAGTTCTGGCCGCCTCCGATCTGTTGACCACGGTTCCCTCGTTGTGCATGGCCGACTCGCTCCATGCCTACGGCCTCGAATCCCGGCACGTTCCCTTCTCGATCGCTCCGATGCCGCATGCGCTGCTGTGGAGCGCCAGTCGCCGCGATGATCCTGAGATCAAATGGCTGCGTGATCGGCTTCGACCGCTGGTCGCCAGCCGAGTCGCGGGGTTCCGCGCCGACGAGCCTGCTGCCAAACGCGCCGGTTGACCGTTATAAAGGCTCAGCGTGGAACGTTTCGCTGATGCGCGCCGCAGCTGCGAGGCGGTGCGACACCATGCGCCCAGTTCGCGGAATCGGGCGTGAGATCAGCGCATCAGAAGGCGTTGCTCGCGGGCGCGGCAATTTTCGCACGCTTCAGCAAGGATCGATCATGTTTCAGAAACCCAGCGTCGCCGATCTGCGTCAGGCAGCGCAGAAGCTCGGCATGAATCCGAGCGATGCCTACCTCGACGCCGTCGAGCAGATCATCACGCCGTTGGCAAACGCCTATGCCACGCTCGACACGACGCCGGACGAGCTGCCGGCGGTAAGATATCCCCGCGGTCAATTCCACCGGCCGTCGGCGCAGGAGAACCCGCACGGCGCCTGGTACATCAAGACTTCGATCAAAGGCCGGCCGTGCGGCAAGCTCGCCGGCCGTCGCGTCGCGCTCAAGGACCATGTCTGCCTTGCCGGCGTGCCGATGATGGTCGGCGCCCAGCTGCTCGAAGGCTATGTGCCGGAGGTCGATGCGACCGTGGTCGAGCGAATTCTCGATGCCGGCGGCGAGATCGCCGGCAAGGCGGTGTGCGAATATTACTGCGTGTCCGGCGGCAGCCATACCAGCTCGACCGGTCCGGTGCACAATCCGCGCAAACACGGCTACACCACCGGCGGATCTTCGTCCGGCAGCGCGGCGGTTGTCGCCGCCGGCGACGTCGATATGGCGATCGGCGGCGACCAGGCCGGCTCGATCCGCATCCCGGCCAGCCATTGCGGCATCGTCGGATTGAAGCCGACCTTCGGCCTTGTTCCCTATTCCGGCATCGGAGTGCTCGAGATCACGCTCGATACCTGCGGGCCGATGACCGCGAACGTGCGTGACAATGCGCTGCTGCTGGAGGTCATCGCGGGACCCGACGGCCTCGACACGCGCCAGCGCGGCGTCGCCGCAGGCCGCTACACCGAGGCGCTCGAGGGTGGCGTCGGGGGAATGCGCATTGCCGTGATCACGGAAGGGTTCGGTCATGCCAATTCGGAACCCGACGTCGATGCGCGGGTGCGCGATGCCGCGCAGCGCTTTGCCAAACTGGGCGCCGTCGTCGAAGAGGTGTCGGTGCCGACGCATGCCTTGGGCTTTCCGGTATGGGCGGCGATTCGCGGCGACGCGGCCTGCGTGATGCTCCTGGAAATGAACGGCGCGGGAATCGGACATGAGGGCCTTTACGTTACGAGCTTCCTCGACCAGGCGATGGGTTGGCGCCTGCGCGCCGACGAGTTCGCCGACACCCTGAAGATCGCCTCGATTTTCAGCAGATACACGCTCGACCGCTATGGCGGCCGCTTCTACGCTAAGGCGCAGAATCTGCGCCGGCGCGTGCGTGCGGGTTACGACGCCGTGCTTGCGACACACGACCTGCTGCTGCTGCCGACCGTGCCGATGAAGGCGACGCCAATTCCCGGCAAGGACGCAACGCCGCAGGAGATCACGCGGCGAAGCTGGGAGCCGACGCGCAATACCTGCCCGTTCAACGCGACAGGGCATCCGGCGATCAGCATACCATGCGGGATCGAGGACGGCCGGCCCATCGGGCTGATGCTGGTCGGCCGCCATTACGCCGAGGAGACGATCTATCGCGCCGCCGCGGCGTTCGAGGGCTCGGGCGACTGGATGACATTCTGAGGCGGCGCCCCGGAACGAGGTGGAGATAAGGGCGGCCGCGGCGGGCGTCTGTGGCCTTTTGGCGAAATCGGTGCTTAGATTTCGATCGCCAATTCTCATCGCGATCACGAAGCGGGGACTGCCATGTGGAATCGCCGCCGCACTCTGCAGACTGGCCTTGCGACGCTGCTGTCGGCCGCCGCTCCGCTGCGGGCCTTTTCGCAGCCGAAGCCGCGCGTGAAGGTTCGCTACAACGAGGTCGTGCGCTCGATGTTGTATGCGCCGGCCTATGTCGCGATCACGAAGGGCTTCTTCCAGGAGCTCGGCATGGACGTCACGCTGGCGACGGCGCAAGGCGGCGACAAGTCCGTGGCCATTATGCTGTCGAACCAGGCCGACATCGCGCTGATCGGCCCGGAGTCGGCGATCTACGTTCAGAACAGCGATTCACCGGTCAAGATTCCGATCTTCTGCGGCCTCACCGCCACCGACGGCTTCATGCTGGTCGGGCGCGAGAAGGTCGACAAATTTGACTGGAGCGCGCTCAAGGGCAAGGAGATCCTGGGCTTCCGGCCCGGCAGCACGCCGCTGCTGTTTCTGGAGGCGGCGCTGCGTCAGAACGGGCTCGATCCGCACAAGGATGTGAAGCTCATGAACAATGTCGGCATCCCGGCGCGCGTGGGATCCTGGCTGGCGGGCCAGAACCAATACGCCATCTTCATCGAGCCGGATGCCGCGCAGCTCGAGCTCGACGGCAAGGCGCATTTCATGGCCTCGATCGGCGAGACCGTGGGATTTGCCGATTACACCACCTTCATGGCGACGGACAAATATATCCGCGAGAACAAAGAGACGCTGCAGAATTGGACCGACGGGATCGCCAAGGGCATGAAATGGACGGCGCAAGCGCCAATTCCCGAGCTGGTGAAGGCGCTCGAGCAGTTCTTTCCGGGCGTGGATCCCAAGGCGATGGCCGCGGCCGCCGAACGCTACCGCCGGCTGAAGATCTGGAAGACGTCGCCGGTCATCGAGCCGGGGCCCATGGAGAAGTTCCAGGATATCCTGGTGCAAGGCCACGTGCTCGAGCCGGGCAAGCGCGTGAAATTCCAGGACCTGGTCGTCACCGAGTTCTTCAACAGGACGAAGTAATCCGTGGCGGCATCCGCAATTGCCGCCTCGCCCAAGGTCGAGCTGCGCGATGTCGGTTTGCGTTATTTCGGTCTTGAGGGCGAGACCGAGGCGCTCAAGGGCATCTCGATCTCGATCGCGCCCGGCGAGTTCGTCGCGATCATCGGACAGAGCGGCTGCGGCAAGAGCACGCTGCTATCGCTGATCTCCGGCATCCTCATGCCGACCGACGGCGCCGTGCTGGTCGACGGCAAGCCGGTGACCGGGCCCAGCCGCAAGGTCGGCTACATGCTGCAGCAGGACTACCTGTTCGAGTGGCGGACCATTCTCGAGAACACGCTGCTGGGCGCCGAAATCCAGGGCGCCGACATGGCCAAGGCGCGCGAGCGCGCAAGCGGGCTGCTCACGCGCTACGGGCTCGGCCAGTTCCTGCACCATCTGCCGCGGCAACTCTCGGGCGGCATGCGCCAGCGCGTTGCGCTCGCGCGCACGCTGTGCACCGAGCCCGACATCGTGCTGCTCGATGAGCCTTTTGCCGCGCTCGATTCGCAGACGCGGCTGGCGCTGGCCGACGAAATCACGGTGATCCTGCGCCGCGAGAAGAAGACCGCGATCCTTGTCACCCACGATATCGGCGAAGCCGTCAGCATGGCGGAGCGGGTCATCGTCTTGTCGCGCCGGCCCGGCCGGGTGAAGTCGGACCATGCGATCCGCTTTGCCACCGCGGACGGCGCCCGCCCGAATCCCTTGGCGGCGCGCAACGCTTCCGAATTCAACGGCTATTTCAACACGCTGTGGCAGGAGCTCGAGGTCCATGTCGAAGGTTGAGTCGATGGCGGTTGTGGCCCCGAGCACGCAATACCTGGCATGGCTCAGGCGCGAACGGCGCGGTCATCTGCTCGTGCGCGCCGCGCAGCTCGCGATCTTGGTCGTGTTCCTGGTGCTTTGGGAGGTGCTTCCAAAGGCGCTGATCGTCAACCCGGTGCTGACCAGCTATCCATCGGCGCTGTGGCCGACCTTCGTCGAGCTGCTCAAGTCGACGCCGCAGCAGGCCAGCATCCTCACCCATACCTGGGCCACCGTGCTGGCGACCGTGCTGGGATTCACCGGCGCCATGGTGCTCGGCATCGCGGTGGCCGCCGCGCTGTGGTGGTGGAACATGCTCTACAAGGTGCTCGATCCCTATCTCGTCGTGGCCAACGCCATGCCGAAGACCGCGTTCGTGCCGATCTTCTACATCTGGCTCGGAGCCACGATGTCGATCTACGGCATGTCGCTGGCGATTTCCGTCTTCATCACCATCCTGATGATCTATTCGGGCTTCCAGGGCATCGACCCCAACAAGATCAAGCTTGCGCAGACCTTCGGCGCGACCAAGGGGCAGATTCTAAGAAAGGTCGTATTGCCGGGAAGCGTGCCGACGCTGGTGGCCGCGCTCAAGGTGAATGCCGGCCTGTCGCTGGTGGGTGTCGTCGTCGGCGAATTCCAGTCGGCCAATCTGGGGCTCGGCTATCTCATCCAGTACGGCAGCCAGATTTTCAAGATGAACATCGTGATGACGGGAATCACCATCCTGGCCATCGTCTCGTCCCTGATGTATCTCGCGATCTCCTGGCTGGAGGCCGCCGTGATGCGCCGCCGCTAGTGCGTGAGCCCGAAAAGTGGGCACCGGTTTTCGGAAAAGATCCGGCACTCCGCCCGCTGCGATCGTTCCCCGCGGGCGCGGTCCTCAGCGCGCCAGCCGCCGGCGTCCGCCGCGCACGGCGTCGACGACCTCGCGAATTGCGTCGATCACCAGTTGCGGCTGCTCCTTGTGGATCTCGTGGCCGCTGTTCGTGTTGATGATGTGCTTGGCGTCCGCCACGAGCTGGGCGAGCTTCTCCTGCGCCTGTTTCTGCGCGGCATCGGTGACGTAGCCGAAATCCTGCGGCACGTCGGCCGGCAGCGTGCCGGCCGCAATCATGGCCGGGACTTGCGGCCCCCAGCCCCGGTCCGCGGACAACACGATCAGCGGGAGTTGGCGCAATGGCGCCGCGCCGCGCATCCGGTCAAAGCTGCGGTCGACGTCGATCGTCTCGAGCGCCGGATACTGGGCGACGCTGGCGCGGACGTCGCCTTCGATCAGCTTTCGCTGAATCGCCCACTGCTCGGGCGTCTGCGCATCCTTCAGTCCTTCGGAGAGCGCGTCGACGAGCACGAGGCCGGATACGTCGTCGGGGTAGCTGCTAGCATAAAGCCTGCCGATCAGACCGCCGTAGGAATGGGCGACCAGCACGTAGGGCCCGGCCTCGCCGGCGGCCGTCAGCAGGG
>DASSJW010000443.1:0-3076 GCA_035690995.1 Xanthobacteraceae bacterium | reverse complement strand
CAAGAATGCCCCGCTCTTCAACAATGCCGCGCAGCACTACAACCACCTGCACTTCTGGAAGTGGATGAAGCCGGGCGGCGGCGGCGACAAGATCCCCGGCAAGCTCAAGGCCAAGATCGATTCAGACCTCGGCGGCGTGGCCAAGATGAAGGAGGACTTCATCCAGGCCGGCGTCACCCAGTTCGGCTCCGGCTGGAGCTGGATCGCGGTGAAGGACGGCAAGCTCGCGATCACCAAGACCGCGAACGGCGAAAATCCCCTGGTGCATGGCGGAACGCCGATCCTCGGCTGCGACGTGTGGGAGCATTCCTACTATATCGATTATCGCAATAGACGGCCGGACTACCTCAAGGCCTTCATGGATCATCTCGTGAATTGGGAACACGTTGCGAAGATGTACGACGCTGCGATGAAGTAATTCGATCGATTCAACCGAACATGGCCTGTGCCCCGCCGACGCTCGAGCGGGGACAGGCACCCGCAGCGGTCTTGCCGCTTGGCGGCCGCTGACACGGCGAACCTCGCACAACGCCGCCCGCCCTCCTGCGCGCACGGCCGTCGACAATCGCGCCACAATCCCGTGGCCATATGTTCGATCGAGCAGAACCCGATCCAAACCTCGTGGCCACCGCGACGCCCCTTGCTGCGTTTCCGTCCAAGACGCTGGCGTCCAGCCCGGTCTCTGACCGGCTCGCTATCGCGGCGATCGGGATCGTGGGCGTCCTCGCGCTCCTGTCGTTTCGCGACTATGGCCTGAGCTGGGACGACTACGTCCACGCCGAATACGGCGACCTGCTGCTCAGCTTCTATGCCTCGGGTTTCCGTGACCAACGCGCGCTGTCGTGGGTGAATCTCTATTATTACGGCGGCGGCTTCGACCTGCTCGCGGCGCTCGCCGCCAAGCTTCTCCCGTTCACGCTGTTCGAGACCCGCCGGCTGGTGGGCGCCGCCGTTGGAATTCTCGGGCTCCTGCTCACGTGGCGCATCGGACGCCGCCTGGGCGGGCCGCTCGCGGGGCTCATGGCACTCGTCCTGCTCGCTGCCTGCCCCCTGTATTACGGCCACATGTTCATGAACCCGAAGGATTCTCCCTTCGCGGTCGCAATGGCGATCTTCCTGCTCGGTGCGACGCGGGCGCTCGAGCAATATCCACGGATGTCGTTGGCAACCGGCAGCCTCGTCGGCGTCGGCTTCGGCCTTTCGTTCGGATCCCGGATCATGGGCGCGTTCGGACTGATCAGCGCGCTTGCGGCCGTCGCCCTGATCGTCACGGTCGAGTGTCGCGCCGATGGCATCCGGTCGGCCGGCGCGCGCCTCGGCCGTTTCCTGCTGGCTCTGTTACCCTCCTTCGTTCTGGCCTACGCCGTCATGGCGCTGGTGTGGCCGTGGTCCGTGGTCGATCCGCTCAATCCGTTTCGCGCCGTCGAATACTTCTCCCATTTCTTCGAAAAGCCGTGGCAGGAACTGTTCGACGGCCAGCTGATTTCCGTTCCGGACATGCCGCGCGCTTACGTGCCGGCGCTGCTGGCGCTCAAGCTGCCGATTATCTTGTCCGTTCTCGGATTTGGCGGCGCGGCCGGTGCCGCGCTTGCGGCGTTCAGACCCGGCATCGACCTGAACCGACGTGCGGTTTTTCTGCTGATCGCAATGGCCGCGCTGTTGCCCATCGCCGCCACCGTCGCGTTGCGTCCCGCCATGTACAACGGCATCCGACATTTCGTATTCGTGTTGCCGCCGCTCGCGGCACTCGGCGGACTTTGCGGCGCGTTTCTGGTTCAGATGGCATCGCAACGCTGGCGGTTTGCGCCCATCGTGGCTGCGATCATCTTCATCGCCGGCATCATTATGCCGGTGGTCGAGATGGCGCGTCTGCATCCCTACGAATACACCTACTTCGACCGGCTCTTCGGCGGCGTGGCGCACGCGCGCGATCGCTACATGCTCGATTACTGGGGCCTCTCGTTCAAGCAGGCGTCCCAAGCGCTATTGGCGAAGCTTGTCGAGCGCGGAGAGACGAAGCCTCCCGGCCGCCGCTGGAAGATCGCGGTCTGCGGACCGCACCGCTCACCGCAGGTCGAACTCGGCCCCGATTTCGAAACGACGTGGGATCCGGAAGGGGCCGACTTCGCGATGATGTTGGGAGAATTCTACTGCGCCAAACTCGACGCCCCGCTGTTGGCCGAGATCGTGCGCGATGGCGTGGTCTATGCCCGCCTCTACGACATCCGTGGACGGTCGTTTTCGACTTTGCTGACCCAGCCGGGGCTCTGACGCTGAAGGCCCGCCATGCCACGCGCTTTCGTCTTCGACGCCTATGGGACGCTCTTCGACGTGCACGCCGCCATCGCCCGGCACCGCGCGGCCGCGGGTCCCGATGCCGACCGGTTCTCCGAAATCTGGCGGATCAAGCAGCTTGAATATAGTTGGACGTTGACGCTTGCCGGTCGTTATGTCGATTTCTGGACCCTTACGGAGCGCGCGCTCGATTTCGCCTTCGCGCGCTTTCCTTCGGTCGATACCGCGCTTCGGCCGAAATTGCTCGAGGCGTATTGGACGCTGGAGCCGTTTTCGGATTCGCGCCCGATTTTGCGCGCACTCAAGGCGCGCGGCGCCTCCACCGCGATCCTCTCGAACGGTTCGCCGAGCATGCTTGCGGCCGCGGTCGACGCTGCCGAGATCGGCGGCGAACTGGATGCCGTGCTCTCCGTGGATGCAATCCGCATCTACAAGCCGCGTCCCGAGGCTTATGCGCTCGTCACCGATCGATTCCACATCGGGCCTGCCGACGTGGTTTTCGTCTCCTCCAACCGCTGGGACGTGATGGGCGCCGCGGCCTTCGGTTTTCGCACCGCATGGATCAACCGCACGAGCAGTCCGGAAGAATATGAGCCGCCGCCCGACGCGATCCTCGCAAGCCTCCAGGAGCTTATGGCGCTGGCGTAGTCAGGAGCGGCCGCTTGGGCGCTCGCCTGCCGACTGCTACCGCAAAAACGCCCGCGCCCGCCCGCTCGCATTGACGGGGCGCCGGGAAGCGCATAACGATCGCGGCATAAAGAAAATACCATGGGGAGGATAA
>DASSJW010000442.1:0-4480 GCA_035690995.1 Xanthobacteraceae bacterium | reverse complement strand
GTGGCGGGTGCTCACCCGCATGGCGGAAGGCCGGGCGCACAAGCGCGAAATCGACATGCTGATGGAAGTCACCACCCAGATCGAGGGACACACCATTTGCGCATTCGGCGACGGCGCCGCGTGGCCGGTGCAGGGTCTGCTGCGCCATTTCCGCCACGAGATCGAGCAGCGCATCGACGACTATGCCGCAAACCCGCATCCGGAGCCGGTGCGGGTTGCGGCGGAGTGACGATGATGGCCCCGCAGACCGACCTCTCCGCCGGTCGCTGCCGATGCCGGCCCCGTCGGCGGCAGGCTACCTCGCGGGCTGAAATGCCCGTCGGCATGCGCGCATTTCTGACCGGAGCCATGCGATGAAGCTGCACGAACGCAAGGAGCGACTCGAGGTCGGCAAGTCGGACCTGTCCGGATCGGTGTTCGATGACGTGAATCTCTCGGGCCTGCGCTGGAGCCACGCCAATCTTGCCGGCGCGGCGATCGGCGACAGCCGTTACGAGGGCATGACGATCGACGGAATTCCGGCCACCGCGATGATCGCAGCCTACAAGGCTGCACAAGCCTACAAGGCTGCACAAGCCGGCAGGACTGACGGATGACCAAACTTATCGTCGACGGCAAGGAGATCGAGGTCCCGCCTACATACACGCTGTTGCAGGCGTGCGAGGCCGCGGGTGCGGAGATCCCGCGCTTCTGCTTCCATGAACGCCTCTCCATCGCGGGCAATTGCCGCATGTGCCTGGTCGAGCTCAAAGGCTCGCCCAAGCCGGTGGCGTCATGCGCCTGGGCGGTGCGCGACTGCCGGCCCGGGCCCAACGGCGAGCCGCCCGAGGTCGACACCAAGACGCCGATGGTGCGCAAAGCGCGCGAAGGGGTGATGGAGTTCCTGCTGATCAATCATCCGCTCGACTGCCCGATCTGCGACCAGGGCGGAGAATGCGACCTGCAGGACCAGGCGATGGCCTACGGCGTCGATTCCAGCCGCTTCAAGGAGAACAAGCGCGCGGTCGAGGACAAGTACGTCGGACTGCTGGTCAAGACCATCATGAATCGCTGCATTCACTGCACGCGGTGCGTTCGATTCATGACCGAAGTCGCCGGCGTGCCGGAGCTCGGGGCGATCGGCCGCGGCGAGGACACGGAGATCACGACCTATCTCGAGCAGGCGATGACCTCCGAATTGCAGGGCAACGTGGTCGATCTCTGTCCCGTCGGCGCGCTGACCTCCAAGCCGTACGCCTTTGCCGCGCGGCCGTGGGAACTCGACAAGACCGAGTCGATCGACGTGATGGACGCGGTCGGCTCGGCCATCCGCATCGACAGCCGCGGGCGCGAAGTCATGCGCATCCTGCCGCGCGTCAATGACGATGTGAACGAGGAGTGGATTTCCGACAAGACCCGCCACGTCGTCGACGGCTTGCGCACCCAGCGTCTCGACCAGCCCTACGTCCGCGAGGACGGACAGCTCTATCCGGCCTCGTGGCGGGATGCATTTGACGCCATCGCCGCGAAAATCAAGCAGACCAACCCGAACCGCATCGGCGCCATCGTCGGTGATCTTGCCGCGGTCGAGGAAACTTTCGCGCTCAAGGATCTGATGACGCGGCTCGGGGTCGCCAATCTCGACTGCCGCCAGGATGGTGCCGCGCTCGATCCCAAATGGGGGAGGGCGAGCTACCTCTTCAACGCGACCATTGCCGGTATCGAGAAAGCCGATGCATTGCTGATTGTCGGCTGCAATCCGCGGCGGGAAGCTGCCGTGCTCAACGGCCGCATCCGCAAGCGCTGGCGCAGCGGCGCCATCCCGATCGGCGTGATCGGCGAGCGGGTCGATCTCACCTATCCCTACGACTATCTCGGCGCGGGGCCGCAGACGCTGGCGGATGTCGCGAGCGGCGCGCATGAATTCGGCAAGGTCCTGAAGCAAGCCGAACATCCGCTGGTGATCGTCGGCATGGGCGCACTCGCGCGGCCCGACGGCGCGGCCGTCGCCGCGCTCGCCGCCCGCGCCGCGCAAGGCACGGGCACGGCCGGCTGGAACGGTTATTCGGTCCTCCACACGGCGGCGTCGCGGGTGGGGGCGCTCGACATCGGCTTCGTGCCCGGTGCGGGCGGCCGCAACGTGGAGGAGATGACGGCCCCCGGTGCGCTCGAGGTCGTGTTCCTGCTCGGCGCCGATGAGATCGAGATCGCGCCCGGCGCCTTCGTCGTTTATGTCGGTACCCATGGCGACCGCGGCGCGCACCGCGCCGACGTCATCCTTCCGGGTGCGGCGTATCCGGAAAAATCCGGCATCTATGTCAATACCGAAGGCCGCGTGCAGATGGCCGGGCGGGCGTCGTTCCCGCCGGGCGAGGCCCGCGAAGACTGGGCGATCCTGCGCGCCCTTTCCGATGTGCTCGGGCACAAGCTTCCATATGACTCGCTCGCCCAGTTGCGCCAGGCACTGTTCAAGGCGCATCCCCATCTGCAGCGCGCGGGACAGGTTGCGGCGGGCGACGCCGCGGATATCGCAGTGCTGGCCGGCCGCGGCGGAGCCCTGGAGAAGGCGGTGTTCGGCTCGGCCATCGACGATTTTTATCTGACCAATCCGATCGCGCGCGCGTCCGTGATCATGGCGGAATGCTCGGTGCTGGCCGAGGGCCGAACCGAACTCAGCGCGGCGGAGTAGACCGACATGGCCGAATTCTGGACCGACTATATCTGGCCACTGCTCATCATTGTCGGGCAGAGCGTGCTCTTGCTCGTCCTGCTCCTCATCATCACCGCTTATGTGCTCTATGCCGACCGCAAGATCTGGGCGGCGGTGCAGATCAGGCGCGGCCCCAATGTGGTCGGCCCCTGGGGCCTGCTGCAATCGTTCGCCGATCTGCTCAAATTCATCGTCAAGGAACCGATCATACCGGCTGGCGCCAACAAGGGCGTGTTCCTGCTGGCTCCCCTGGTCACCGCCGTGCTTGCGCTCTCCGCGTGGGCGGTCATTCCGGTCAACGCCGAATGGGCTATCGCCGACCTCAATATCGGGATTCTCTACATTTTCGCGATCTCCTCGTTGATGGTCTACGGCGTCATCATGGCGGGGTGGTCATCGAACTCCAAATATCCATTCCTCGCGTCGCTGCGTTCGGCGGCGCAGATGGTTTCGTACGAAGTTTCCATCGGCTTCGTCATCATTACCGTCCTGCTGTGCGCGGGTTCGCTCAATCTGTCCGCTATCGTCGACGCGCAGGACGGCAACTGGGGCATGTTAAATTGGTACTGGCTGCCGCTGTTCCCGATGTTCGTGGTCTTCTTCATCTCGGCGCTGGCCGAGACCAATCGGCCGCCCTTCGACCTGGTGGAGGCCGAATCCGAACTGGTCGCCGGCTATGCGGTGGAATATTCCGCCACCCCCTTCCTGCTGTTTTTCCTGGGCGAGTACATCGCCATCCTCACGATGTGCGCGATGGCGACGATCCTGTTTCTCGGCGGCTGGCTGCCGCCGTTTCCGGTGGCGCCGTTCATCTGGATTCCCGGCGTCATCTGGTTCGCACTCAAGTGCCTGTTCATGTTCTTCATGTTCGCCATGGTGAAGGCCATTGTTCCGCGCTACCGCTACGATCAGCTCATGCGGCTGGGATGGAAAGTGTTCCTGCCGCTGTCGCTCGCCATGGTCGCAATCGTCGCGGGCGTCTTGCAATATTCGGCACTGGTGCCGAAATGACGGGGGAGCGGCATGATCGATTTGTCGCTTGCCGGCCTGCTGGGAGCCATCCTGGGCACCGTGGTAGCGGCCGTGGCCTACGGGCCCCTGGTGGCCTTTGTCGAGCGCAGCGTCCGGTCGCGCGATCCCTCCGCAAGCGCCGAGGAACGCAGCACGCTCGAACAGGAACTTCCCTTCCTGCGCCGGGCGGTGCTCGCAGCCGACATCATTGTGCTCGCCGGCCTCGGCTACTGGCTTGGCGACAATATCGGGGGCTGACCGAGATGCCGTGGCAGGACGTCCTGCCCGAAAGGATGATGCCATGAAGTTGGACCGGGCCGCCCGCTCGCTGTTTCTGCTCGAGTTCGTGTCGGGCTTCGTGCTCGCCATGCGTTATTTCTTCAAGCCGAAGCCGACGCTCAACTATCCCTTCGAGAAGGGGCCGATTTCGCCGCGTTTTCGCGGCGAGCATGCGTTGCGCCGATACCCCAACGGCGAGGAACGCTGCATCGCCTGCAAGCTCTGCGAGGCCATCTGTCCGGCGCAAGCCATTACGATCGAGGCGGGGCCGCGCCGCAACGACGGCACCCGGCGCACCACCCGCTACGACATCGACATGGTCAAATGCATCTATTGCGGGCTCTGCCAGGAGGCCTGCCCGGTCGACGCCATCGTGGAAGGACCGAACTTCGAGTTCGCGACGGAGACGCGCGAGGAGCTCTATTTCGACAAGGAGCGCCTGCTTGCGAACGGCGATCGCTGGGAGCGCGAGATCGCCAAGAACATCGCGCTCGATGCGCC
>DASSJW010000441.1:0-11440 GCA_035690995.1 Xanthobacteraceae bacterium | reverse complement strand
CGAGGCATGCGCGCTCGTAACGGCGGAAGGTTGCCAGTCCCGCCATCTCGATCAGATCCGGAATGCGCGCGCCGTAATCCTGCTCGACCAGGCGGTCGAGCTCGATGAAGGGGCAAGCGAGCTCCTCGGCAAGACGCCGTCCCAGCGTCGACTTGCCGGCCCCGCGCAGCCCGACGAGCGCGATGCGCCGCCCGCGGTCGGCGGCGACATGCCGGGCGGCGTGACTTTCGATCAGCTCGGCCAGCGCGGGGAGCTCCGCGGCCGGCGTGCGGGCAAGCACGTCGAGCACATGCGTCATTGCCGCGGGACGGCCATTGGCGCGCGGCAAGAGATCGATGATCGGAACGTCGAGCGCCTGCGCAATCGACTTGAGGATGAGCACCGACGGATTGCCCTGCCCGCCTTCGATCTGCGCGAGATAGCGCTCGGACGCGCCGGACTCCTGCGCCAGTTGACGCCGCGTCACACCGCGTTTGGCGCGGGACAGCCGGACCAACCTGCCGATGGCGGTGACGAACGCGTCATGCTCGGGGCGCTCGGCCTCCGGCCTGCGCGCCTCGCCACGTTTTGATCTCGCCTTCGGCATGAGCGGCCCTGTCGACTACCGGCATTATAATTCATGCACTATAGTGCATCCGGCGCCGCGACGTCAACCGAGCGGGGACCCACAGTGTTGATCCCCGCCGCAGCCGTGCTCCTGGCGTCAAATCGGATCGTTGGCCGGGATGATGTGAAAGCCGTCGATCTGTCGACTCTGCGCCGCCACATAGGCCTGGCCGGCATTGATCAGGTCGTTGAGCTTATGCGCGTCGAAATCAGGATGCTGCGGGTTGGTGTGCAGGTCGGTCTCGATGACCAAAACCATGCGAAACGGATGGGCGAAGAACCGGCCCTCATGCGTGATATACGCGCGCTTGGCGTTGGGATGCTGAATCGGCATCGGGCAGCCCTCTCCTGATCCGCTCAATATGCCCGATCGTGGTGCATTCGACTACGAGGGAACAATCCACACTGGAACACCTACCCGAATCCGTTAGCCCAGAGCGTTTCGAGCCGGGACATCGCAGCGGCGGGCAGCGGCCCCTCCGCCACCGCCGCGAGCGCTGCGTCGAGCTGGGCAATTTCGGTGATGCCGATCACCCGCGTCGCGAAGTCCTGGTTGGCGAGCACGAAGCGCAGCGCGGCCTGCGCCGGCGACCCATAATCGTCGCCCAGCACCGAGCGCACCGCAGTGGCACAGCGGATCTCGTTCGCCATGTCGGTGCCCGAGGTCATCACGAACAGCTTGGCGGGCGGTTGCGGATTGGCCAGCACGCCGCCCGCCCACACGCGGATGTTGAGAATGCCCATATCCTGATGGGTGCAGGCCGCCACCAGCCCGGAGAAGTCCTGCCCGCCCCGCCATCCCGCCGGCACCCGCGCCCAGGCGGCGCTGGGATTGATCGCGTTGTAATAGATCTGCGCGGCGTCGAAACGGCCGCTGTTGATCACATCGAGGCAGGCGGCGGTGTCGCCGGCGGCGGTGATGCCGCACGCGCGAATAAGCCCCTGCTGCTTGAGCCGATCGAAGGTGTCAGCGACTCCGCCTCGCCTGAGCACCTGCTCCGGCGGCAATGCGAGGCGCTCGCCCACGCCGTGGCCGAGATGATTGTGCAGTTGGAACAGCGCGAGCGAATCCGACTGCAGGCGCCGCAGACTTTGCTCCAGGCTGCGCTCGATCGCGCCGGCAAGGTCGTGCATGTCGTCCGCTTCCAGCCGGACCTTGGTGGAGACATGGGGCTGCGGCGTCAGCGCGCGCAAATGCCGGCCGATCGTTTCCTCCGACGCGCCGTCGCCGTAAATGGCGGCGGTGTCGATCCAGTTGATGCCAGCCGCGACCGCGCGCTGCAGCGCGTCGTGCCTGATCGCCTCGGGTGCATTGATCAGGATGCCACCGGTCACGCCGCCGCCGAAGGCAAGCTCGGATATCGTGAGCCCGGTGCGGCCGAGAAAAGTCTTCCGCATTGTCTGCGCCTGTCTGTGCAGTGGGTGCTCCGAGCATGACGCCGGTGGGAGGCGACGTCAGCGTGCGCTCTCGGCCCGCAGCTTGAAGCGCTGGATCTTGCCGGTCGCGGTCTTGGGGAGTTCGGCGCGGAACTCGATCCAGCGCGGATACTTGTAGGGCGCAAGCGCCGTCTTCACGTGCTCCTGCAACGCCTGCGCCAGGGCTTCGCCGGCCTTGTCGGCCGACTTGAGGACCACGAACGCCTTGGGCTTGATCAGCTCATCTTCGTCCGGCCAGGCGACCACCGCGGCCTCCAGCACATCGGAATGGGTGCAGAGCGCGCCCTCGACCTCGAACGGCGACACATAGATGCCGCCGACCTTGAGCATGTCGTCGCGCCGGCCGCAATAAACGAAATAGCCGTCCTCGTCCTGCAGGTACTTGTCGCCCGAGCGCGTCCATTCTCCGAGAAACGTCTCGCGTGTCTTCTCGCGGTTGTTCCAGTACATGATCGCGCCGGTCGGCCCGCGCACCTGCAGTTCCCCCATCTCGCCCTTGCTCGTGATCACATTGCCCTCGTCGTCCACCAGGCGGATGTCGTAGCCCGGCACCGGCTTGCCGGTCGTGCCGTATTTCACTTCGCCGGGATAGTTCGAAATGAAGATGTGGAGCATCTCGGTCGAACCGATGCCGTCGAGCACGTCGACGCCGTAACGCTCCTTCCATCGCCGCCCGACATCGGGCGGCAAGGCTTCTCCGGCGGAGACGCAATATCGCAGCCGCAGGTCCGAGCGTTTGGGAGCGTCGGGGCTGGCGAGCATCGCGGCATAGAAGGTCGGCACGGCGTAGAACACCGTCACCGGATGCTGGCGCAGGATCGCGGCGACGCCTTCGGGCGTGGGCCGGTCGGGCGAGAGGATGGTGGTGGCGCCGACCGCCATCGGAAAGGTCAGGGCGTTGCCGAGCCCATAGGCGAAAAACAGCTTGGCCACCGAAAAGCACACGTCGGTTTCTTTCAGGCCGAGCACTCCGCCGCCGTAGAGATCGGCGGTGAGCCGCAGATTGGCATGCACGTGCACCGCGCCCTTGGGCCTGCCGGTGGAGCCCGAGGTATAGAGCCAGAAGCAGATATCGTCGCGCGTGGTCGCCGCGATGACGGATCGCGCATCCGCCTGCGCGAGCAAATCCTCGAACCGGCGATGCCCGCGGGCGTCGTTGCCGGCGACGATGACGTGCATGAGATCGGGGCTCGAGCCGATCAGATTGGTGAATTTCGGCAGCAGCGCCTCCGACACCACCAGCACTTTGGCGCGGCTGTCGGCGAGCATGAAGCGGTAGTCGTCCTCGGTCATCAGCGTATTGACCGGGATGGGCACGACGCCGGCCTTGATGGCGCCGAGGAAGGCGGTGGGCCAGTCGATGGTATCGAGCAGCGCCAGCAGAATGCGCTCTTCGCACCGGATGCCGAGCGCGCGCAGGACGTTGCCGAAGCGATCGACGCGCTCGGCGAGCTGGCCATAGGTCCAGCTCCCGCGCGGATCGATGTAGACCGGCTTCCCGGCGCGCCCGGCCTTAAGGTTGCGCTCGAGGATATCGGCGGCGAAATTGTAACGGCGCGGGATTGCCGCGACGGCCGCGCGCGGATCGACCGCGCAGGCGGACTTGACGGCGACGTCGGCCAGAGCCATCGGACGTGTTCCTCGGAAGTGTCGGCCGGCAAACGGCACTTGTTCTGCCGCGAATTATGCAAGCCGGCGATCACTATCGCAATGAAAAGCTCGCTATACTCGCGACCATCACCCCGGCCGCCCGCGGGCGCCGCCAACAAGACAAGAACGATCGCAGGAGAATCCCATGGACGATACGGTCCGCAAGATCAGCGCCGACGACATCAATCCCCGCTACAACTGGGGCCGGGCGCTGCCGGCGCTCGGCACCATGGGGGTCGATTTCGAGGAACGCGTCGACTACCGCCGCCTGCACCGCTACCGGCTGAGCCGGGTCAAGCAGGCGCTGGAAAAATCCGAGCTCGGCGCGCTGCTCGTGTTCGACGTCAACAATATCCGCTACATCACCTCGACCAAGATCGGCGAATGGGAGCGCGACAAGCTCTGCCGCTGGGCGCTGCTGACCCGCGACGGCGATCCCATCCTGTGGGACTTCGGCTCGGCCGCCGTGCACCACAGGCTCTATACGCCCTGGCTCAAGCCCGAGAACTGCAAGGCCGGCCTCATCGGCCTGCGCGGCACCGTCAATCCGGCATTCGGGCTGATGGAACGCCACGCCAAGGAGATCGCATCGCTGATAAAGGAGGCCGGCGTCGACAAGATGCCGGTGGGCGTCGACATCATCGAGCCGCCGATGATGTTCGAATTGGAGAAGGCCGGGCTCAAGGTCGTGGACGGCCAGCAGGTGATGCTGGAGGCGCGCGAGCTCAAGAACATCGACGAGATCGCGCTGCTCAACCGTTCCGCGGCCATGGTCGACGGCGCCTATCACCTGATCAGCGAGGAGCTCAAGCCGGGCGTGCGCGAGAACGACATCGTCGCCAAGGTCAACGAGTTCCTCTACCGCCACGGCTCCGACGACGTCGAGGCGATCAACGCGATCTCGGGCGAGCGCTGCAATCCGCACCCGCACAATTTCACCGACCGCATGCTGCGGCCGGGGGACCAGGCGTTCTTCGATATCCTGCAATCGTTCATGGGCTACCGCACCTGCTATTACCGCACCTTCAATGTCGGGCGCGCGACGCCGGTGCAGCACGACGCCTACAAGAAAGCGCGCGAATGGCTGGACATGTCGATCGACCTGATCAAGCCCGGCGTCAGCACCGACCGGGTGTGCAGCGTGTGGCCGAAGGCGCCGGAATTCGGCTTTCCCGACGAGATGTCGGCGTTCGGGCTGCAATTCGGTCACGGGCTGGGACTGGCGCTGCACGAGCGGCCGATCATCTCGCGCGTGGTCTCGCTCGAGCACCCGACCGAGATCAAGGAGGGCATGGTGTTCGCGCTCGAGACCTATTGTCCCGCGACCGACGGCTACTCCGCCGCCCGCATCGAGGAGGAGGTCGTGGTCACGGACAAGGGCTGCCGGGTGATCACGCTGTTCCCGGCGGAGGAGTTGCCGATCGCCAACAGGTATTGATGGCTCGATGGTCATTGCCGGGGTGACCCGGCAATCCATCTCCTTCGAAAAAAGACGCTTGCCGACAGAGATGGGCTCCCCGGGTCACAGGCCCGGGGGGACGCATCGGCGTGAGCCTATATCTTCGTCGCCTGCTGCGCCTTCCAGGCCTCGATCAGGCGCGAGAGGTCCGGTGGCTGCCCCTCGTAGTTCACCGTATCTTGCGGAATGGGGACCCAGGATTGCGCGCTGCGGGTCCAGATGTGTCCCACCGGCTTGAGCCAGGAGGTGTCATCGAGCGTCCCCGGCTTGACGATCGAAGCCTGCGGATTGCGCTCGGGGTTGTGGAACAGCCGCGTGCCGCACGCGCCGCAGAACATGCAATCGATCATGCGGCCACCCTCGACCTCGCGGCGCCAGACGGCGGGCGCGCCTTTGTCGACGACGAGGGCGTCGCGCGCCACCGCAAGCGAGAGCGCAAAGGCGCTGCCCGACTGCCGCTGGCATTCCGTGCAATGGCAGACATAGACCGCGAGCGGCTCCGCCCTGATCTGATAGCGCACGCGTCCACACTGGCATCCGCCGGTCAGAGGCAATCGCATCCGGGTCCTATCCCAAAGTGGTTGCAGGGAAAGCTAGTGTTAGCCTTGAACCGATGCGCCGCAAGGCTCCCAAGAGCTGAGGGCTGTCGCGGCAGCCGATCCCGGATGACCGCCAATCGCTAGGCTTTGCGCAAATGTTCACGCAATCGCGCGCACCACGCCGCCGTCGACGCGCAGCGCGGCGCCGGTGGTGGCCGAGGCCTGCGGCGAGCAGACATAGACGACCATGTTGGCGACCTCCTCCGGCGTCGCCAGCCGGCGCAGCAGCGAGGTCGGGCGATTGCGGGCGATGAACTGCGCCTCCATCTCTTCTTCCGACACCCCCTGCTCCTTGGCGAGCTTGCCGAAAAAATCCGCCACGCCCTCCGACCGTGTCGGGCCGGGCACGACCGCGTTCACGGTGACGCCGGTTCCGGCGACGGATTCGGCAAGCCCGCGCGCGATCGCCAGCTGCGCGGTCTTGGTCATCCCGTAGTGGATCATCTCCACCGGGATGTTCAACGCCGACTCGCTGGAGATGAAAACGAGCCGCCCCCATCCGCGCGCCAGCATCGTCGGCAGATAGTGACGCGACAGGCGAACCCCGCTCATGACATTGGTATCGAAGAACCGATGCCAGTCCGCGTCGGTGATCGCCTCGAACGGTTTCGGTTCGAAAATCCCGAGATTGTTCACCAGGATGTCGGCCTCGCCGGCATGCCGCAGGAAGTCCGCCACGCCGGCGGCGGTGGCAAGATCGGCAGCCACCCCATCGACGCTGCAACCCGGGACCTCTTTCTCCAGGCGGTGCTGCGCGGCCTTCACCTTGTCGCGGCTGCGACCGTTGATGAGGACGGCCGCGCCCGCGCTTGCGAGCCCGCGCACGATGGCAAAGCCGATACCGGAGGTCGAACCGGTGACGATGGCCCGCTTGCCGCTCAGATCGATGATCATGCTGGCCTCGTGGTGACAATGGCTTGTTGCAAGCAAACTGGGTTGCAGCTTGCGGAAAAACAAGGGTAACTGCGGCTTGCCTCACGCAACCTACCGCGCCCACGGGGTGTACGCATGTTGGCCGCAATCACGGCGCTGCTCGTCTGCCAGCTCACCGGCGAAGCGGTGGTGCGCAGCCTCGACCTGCCCTTCCCCGGACCGGTTGTCGGCATGATCCTGCTGTTCGCGCTGATGCTGGCACGCGCGCCGCTGCCGGCTGCGCTCGGCAATACCGCCGACGGGTTGCTGCAACATCTGTCGCTGCTGTTCGTGCCGGCCGGCGTCGGCGTGGTGCAGCACCTCGAATTGCTCAGTGGCGCCGGGCTGCGCCTCGTCGCCGTCGTGGTGCTCACGACCTTGATCACGCTGGCGGTGACCGCGCTCGTCTTCGCGGGACTGGCGCGGTTGCTGCGCGCCGACGATCTCGCGCCCGCGAAACCCGAGACCCAAGAACCGTCATGATCAACTTCGTCGATCTGTGGGTCTATCTCTCCGGCTCCCCGCTCCTTTGGCTCACCACCACGCTGATCGCGTATCTCGCGGCCGACGCCATCTCCGCCGCCTGCGGGCGCCATCCGCTCGCCAACCCGGTGCTGATCGCGGTGACGTTCGTCTCGATCGTCGTGGTCGCCAGCGGAACACCATTCCCCGGCTATTTTGCCGGCGCCCAGTTCGTGCATTTCCTGCTCGGCCCGGCGACCGTCGCACTGGCGGTTCCGCTGGTGCGTCACCTGCCGCAGGTCCGCCGCGCGCTGGTGCCGATGCTGGTCGCGCTGATCGCCGGATCGGTGACCGCCATCGCTTGCGCGGTGTGGCTCGCGCGCGCGTTCGGGCTCGACCGTGCCGCCATGCTGGCGCTGGCGCCGAAATCCGCCACCGCCGCCATTGCCATGGGCATCGCCGAAAAGATGGGTGGCGATCCCGCGCTGACCGCGGTGTTGACCATCCTCACCGGCATCACCGGCGCCATCATCGTGACGCCGCTGATGGATGCACTGCGGTTGCGGAACTATGCGGCGCGCGGTTTCGCCGCGGGTCTGACCTCGCACGGAATCGGCACCGCCCGCGCCTTCCAGGTCGATCCGCTGGCGGGAACCTTCGCCGGCATCGCGCTGGGCCTCAACGGCTTGCTGACGGCGCTGCTGGTGCCGCTGCTATTGCCATGGCTGTTGAATTGACTAGAAGTACCGCCATAAACACCGAACGGAGGTTTGATAATGGGACTTCGCACCGCACAACGCAATCTGCGACCGGTCATCGGGCTCGCAGCGCTCTTCGGGCTTGCGCTCACATTCGCGTCGTCGCCCGCGGCCGCGCAGCAGCAGTGGACCCCGGAACAACGCGCAGCCTGCGAACCGGACGCGATGCGGCTCTGCAACCAATATGTTCCGGACGTGCAGCGGGTCTCGGCCTGCATGTCGCACTATCGTCGCTACCTCAGCCCCGCCTGCCGGGCGGTGTTCGCGGGAGGCTCGCGCAAGGGAAGGCGCTGATCGCTGACGAGCGTGCGCATGGCGGCGCTGGCATTGACGATCTCGTCGTGCGCCGATAACGCGGCGAACTTGTTTGGCGCCGAGACGAACGGCTTGCCGGTCTCCTCGGCGATCTTCCTCGCAACGGAGTGATCGAGCTGCGTCGCCCAACTCCTGCGGCCGGGCAGCTAGATCGCTTTCTGATATTCGCCGTCGTACACGTGCGAGCGGATGAACGCCGCCATGTCCGCGGGCTTGGCGACGCCGGCGAGCTTGCGTTCGAAGATCGTCTCGGCGACGCGCACCGCCGCCTTGATCTCGGTGTCGAGAATGTTGCTCTGCGGGGGATAAAGCAGCCCGGAGTCGAGCTCGGCCGACGTCACCAGGTCGGCCACGCCGTGAGCCGCCGCAATGAACAGCTCGTCCGGCATCCGCCTGGCCTGCGTGGCATAGACCGCAAGCGCGACCGCCGGGAAGACGTAGAGATTGTTGCCCTGGCCCGGCACAAACACCTTGCCCTGATAAGTGACCGGCGGGAACGGAACGCCGGCCGCGAACAGCGCGCGGCCCTCTGACCACTTGTAGGCTTCCTCGGCGCTGCATTCGGCATGGTCGGTGGGATTCGACAGCGCAAAGATGATCGGCCGCTTGTTGATCTTGGCCATGGCCTGGACCACGCGCTGGTTGAACGCCTTCGCCGACGTGCTCACGCCGATGATCGCGGTCGGCTTGATCGCTTCGATCGCCGCGATGAAATCCTTGGTCGGCGCCTGCTTGTGGGCGTAAGGCTTCTGAAAATCGAGGATGTCCTTGCGGCTCGATTCGAGCAGGCCGTTGATGTCGAACATCGAGATGCGCGCCTGCGCCTCCGCCGTGCTCAAGCCTTCCAGCATCATGCCTTCCACGATCATGCCGGCGATGCCGGTGCCGGCCGAGCCCGCGCCCAGGAACAGCACGCGCTGGTCCTTGAGCTTGGCGCCGGTCACCCGCAATGCACTGAAGATACCCACCAGCGCCGCGCCGGCGGTGCCCTGGATGTCGTCGTTGTAGCAGCACACCTTGTCGCGGTAGCGGGCGAGCAGCCGCACCGCGTCGACGCCGGCCCAATCCTCGAAATGGATGCAGCAGCGCGGAAACACGTCCTGCACCGCCTGCACGAATTCCTCGACCAACGCATCGCGCTCGGCCACCGAGGGCCGCGGCTGACGGATGCCGAGATAAAGCGGGTCGTTGAGCAGGCTTTCATTGTTGGTGCCGAAATCGAGCACCATCGGGAGCAGCGCCTGCGGCGGCACGCCGGCGCAGGCGGTGTAAAGCTGCAGCTTGCCGATCGGAATGCCCATGCCATTGGCGCCGAGATCGCCCAGGCCGAGGATGCGCTCACCGCTGGTGACGCAGATGAAGCGCACGTCCTTCTCCGGCCAGTTGCGCAGGATCTCCTTCACTCGGCCCTTGTGCTTGATCGAGATGTACATGCCGCGCGGGCGGCGGAAGATGTGGCCGAATTTCAAGCAGGCTTCGCCGACGGTCGGGTCGTAGACGATCGGCAGGAAGCGCGCGGGATCGGACATCAACGTCCGGTAAAACAGCGTCTCGTTGTGATCGAGCAGGCCGACCAGGTAGATGTAGCGGTCGATGTCGCTGGTCTTGTGCCCAAGCTGCTGCAGCACGCGCTTGAGCTGCATGTCCTCGCTTTCGACGGCATCGGGCAGGAGGCCGGTCAACTTCAGCGCTTCGCGTTCGGCGTCCGGGAATGCGGTCGATTTGTTGAGCGCCGGGTCGAGAATCAGTTCCATGCCAGACTTGCCGGCGATCGCGTTTGACTGCGCCATAGTCCTCTTCCTGATCGGGAGATGGGACGGTCGGTCCGCGCGTGAGGGGCGGGCGAAAATGCTGGTCGGTGGTCGCGTGCATAATCGGGATTCCCGCGCGGGGTCAAGGAAAGCTTCCTGAATTCTACGCAATGCGGGAAACCCGCGGCGCCGTCACCGGTGGCCGCGGGCAGCCGCCGGATAGACATCGGGCGAAGCGACATTGCGGCGGTAGGTTCGAGGCGGGGTTGCTGTTAACATCGCCGCGCGCCGGTCGAGAGCGCGCAAAATTCGAGGCTAGTGCGGTGGATTTGAAGTTCCTTATCACTCCAGCCGCCAACGCGGTTAGGAACTTCAAATCCAAAACCGCACTAGAATCGGTAACTCGCTAGTGTCCCTTTGATTGCGAAGTTCGCATCAGAGGGCGCCGCGAGGGTTTGCGAACTTCGGAATCGGGACACTAGGGAGGATGCAATGGCGAAGAAGCAGCAGGCGGAAACCGTCTACAAGATCGTCGAGGTCGTCGGCGTCAGCGAGAAATCGTGGGAGGACGCAGGCCGGCGCGCGGTCGAAACGGCGGCCGGCTCCCTGCGCGACCTGCGCGTGGCGGAAGTGACGCAGATGGACATGAAGGTGGAAGATGGCAAGGTCGCCGCGTTTCGCACGCGGGTGTCGCTCTCGTTCAAGTACGAAGCCTGAACGCGGGCCCGGCGCTTGGGCGAAATACCCGCGCCGACGCCCGCCATCGCCTAGGTCAATTCGCGGCGGGCGAGCGCCGCCCCCGCGCTCAACGCCTGCAGCTTGCCGAACGCGATCTCGCGCGTGAGGTACTTCATCCCGCAATCGGGCGCCGGAACGAGGCGCTCGGCGGGAACGTATCGCAGCGCGTCGCGGATCCGTTGCGCCACCCGCTCGGGCGATTCGACGTTCGGGTCGCCGAGGTCGATGACGCCGAGCACGACGGTCTTGCCGGCAAGATCGGCGAGAATGCCGAGGTCGAGCTTCGGCTGCGCGGCCTCGATCGAAATCTGCGCCGCCGCGCTGTCCGCGAGCTGCGGGAGAAACGAATAGCCGCTCGGCTTGTCCCCATGCACGACAGCGGCATACCCGAAGCAGACGTGCACGATCGTCGGCACCGACAGACCGCGAAGCGCGCGATCGATCGCCTTGACCGCGATCCGCTTCGCCGCCTCGGGATCGTTGCGGACCCAGGGTTCGTCGAGCTGGATGACGTCGGCGCCGGCGGCCACGAGGTCGTGCGCCTCCTCGTTCACGGCGGCGGCGAGGTCCATCACCATCTCGTCGTCATCGTCGTAGAATTCGTTCTTGGCCTGCTGCGCCATGGTGAACGGGCCGGGCAGCGTGATCTTTGCCTTGCGCTCGGTATTGCGCCGCAGGAACGCCATGTCACCGACCTCGACGGCTTGCCGGCGCCGGATTTTGGCGACGACGCGCGGCACCTTGACCGAACGT
>DASSJW010000440.1:0-4527 GCA_035690995.1 Xanthobacteraceae bacterium | reverse complement strand
AAGCAGCTTCGCGGCAACATCTATCTGGCAAAGGTGACGCGCGTCGAGCCGTCCCTGCAGGCCGCCTTCGTCGACTACGGCGGCAATCGCCACGGCTTTCTGGCCTTCAGCGAAATCCATCCCGACTACTATCAGATCCCGGTCGCCGACCGGCAGGCGCTGATCGCCGAGGACGAGCGCGCCCAACGGGCGGCCGAGGCCGAGGCCGACCATCGCGCCGGACGGCGGCACGCGCGCCGGGAGCGCGCGAGCGACCGCGCGCGCGACGAGGTCAAGAGCGAACCGATCGAGAGCGCACACGTCGAGGGCGAAGCCGCGGCCGGCGAGGTCGAGGCCATGGCGGCGGCGTCCGAGCAGATGGCGCCGCCCGCCGACTCGATCGAGGGCGCGACCCCGGATGCGGGCCTGCCGGTCGAGAGCGCGCCGGTTGAGATCGCGGCGCAGCCGATACCCGCCGAGCCGACGGAGCAGGCGTCGCCCACCACCATCGCCACGGAGGCCCCGATCGAACTCGCCGCGCTCGAAACCAGCAGCGCGTCCGAGCCGGTCCCGACCGTTGGCGAGGAGTTCAGCGCGGACGAGCGCCGCGACACTGGCACGCTCGATGTCGCCGCCACGGAAAAAAGCGAGGGCGAGCCGCACGACCTCGACGTCGGCCACAACGTGACCGAGGTCAACGGCCACGGCGCCGAGGGCGAGGAAGAGATCGTGGAATCGGTCGGCGGCGCCGACGCCATGGAGGAAGTGCCCGAGCGCATGCCGCGGCTGCGCCGGCAGTACAAGATTCAAGAAGTCATCAAGCGCCGCCAAGTGATGCTGGTGCAGGTGGTCAAGGAGGAGCGCGGCACCAAGGGCGCGGCGCTCACCACCTATCTCTCGCTCGCCGGCCGCTATTCCGTGCTGATGCCGAACACCGCGCGCGGCGGCGGCATCAGCCGCAAGATCACCAGCGCCGACGATCGCAGGCGCTTGAAGGAAATCGCCCAGGAGCTGGAAGTGCCGGAAGGCATGGGCGTGATCCTGCGCACGGCCGGCGCGAGCCGCACCAAGACCGAGGTCAAGCGCGACTTCGAATACCTGCTGCGGATGTGGGAGACGGTGCGCGACCTTACGCTCAAGTCGACCGCGCCGATGCTGGTCTACGAGGAAGGCTCACTGGTCAAGCGCTCGATCCGCGACCTCTACAACAAGGACATCGACGAAATCCTTGTCGCCGGCGACGACGCCTACAAGGAAGCGAAAGAGTTCATGCGCATGCTCATGCCGAGCCATGCCAAGAACGTGAAGTCGTACCGCGACAACCTCCCGATCTTCACCCGCCACGGCATCGAGAGCCAGCTCGACGCCATGTTCACGCCGGTGATGCAGCTGCGCTCCGGCGGCTATATCGTGCTCAATCAGGCGGAGGCGCTGGTCGCCATCGACGTCAATTCCGGGCGCGCGACCCGCGAGCACCACATCGAGGACACCGCGCTCAAGACCAATCTGGAAGCCGCGGAGGAGATCGCCCGGCAGTTGCGCTTGCGCGATCTTGCCGGCCTGATCGTCATCGACTTCATCGACATGGACGAGAAGCGCAACAATCGCGCGGTCGAACGTCGATTGAAGGAATGCCTGCGGCACGATCGCGCGCGCATCCAGGTCGGACACATCTCGCATTTCGGGCTGCTCGAAATGTCGCGCCAGCGCATCCGCTCGAGCGTGCTGGAGAGCTCGACCGAGAAATGCCCGCATTGCGGCGGCACCGGCCATGTGCGCTCGGTATCGTCGGTGGCGCTGCAACTGCTGCGCTCGCTCGACGAGATGCTGCTCAAGGGCGCCACCCACAATCTCACGGTGCGCACGCGCTCCGAGATCGCGCTCTACCTCCTCAACCACAAGCGCGCCCATCTGCGCGCGCTCGAGGAGCGCTTCCGCATCGTCATCATGGTCAACGCCGATGCCACGGTCGAAGGCCAGGTGTCGTTCGTGATCGAAAAGGGTGAACAGGTCCACAGCCCGGAGCAGGCAAAGGCCTTGGCACTGCAGCCGGCGACCGCCGTCCCGGCGCCGATGGACGAGGACGAGGACGAAGACGAGTTCGAGGTGGAGGAAACCGCCGAACTCGAAGACCGCGTGATGGCCGCGCCGGAAGACGAGGGCGAGGCCGAGGGCGAGCCGGGTCAGGAGCAGGGGCTCGAGCAGGGCCCGGATGGCGGTCCAGGCCGCAAGCGCCGGCGCCGGCGCCGCGGCCGTCGCGGCGGCGAGGGTCGCGAGGCCCAGCCGGAGCGTGACGGCGGGCCATTTGCGCCGGAGCACGAGGCGGAGTTCGCGCCGCAACCAGGCGATAGCGAACCGGCTCACGCCGAGGAAGGGCGCGAGCCCGCCGACGGTGCGAGCGGCGCGGAAGCAGCCGGCGAATCCGGCGGCGAGGCCGAGCGCCGGCGGCGGCGGCGCGGCCGTCGCGGCGGACGGCGCAACCGTCGCGGCCGCGAGGGCGAAGGCGTGGCGGCAGAGGGCGTCACCGGAGACCAGCTGGAATTCGGATCCGCCGTCACGGCCGCCGAGGACAGCGGCTTCGCACCCGAGCCCGAAGCCGCACCCGTGCCGTTGCCGGTCGCCGAGCCGCAACACGACGTGCCCCGGCAGATCGAGGCGCGCTCCGATACCCATCCGGAACCAAGCGAGGCGCCGGCCCCGCAGATGACGGCATCAGTCGTACCCGAACCAGTTACGCCGGAGCCACCGCGACGGCGCTCGACCGTGCGTGAGCCGGTCACGCAGGTCTTGCGCGACGAAGGACCGGCGTCCGCTCCGCCCTCCCCGTCGCCGATGCCGGCGGAGCCGGTGGTGTCGAGCCCAGCGGAAAGCGAGAGCGCCGATCGTCCGCGTCGGTCCGGCTGGTGGAGCAAGCGTGTGCTCGGCAGGGGCTGACGGTCCTTGTCGCCAGCCGCCGTCGCCGACCGTCGCCGCGGGCACGCCTGCCGGCGTCACCCGGACGCTTGACGGAAACGTGTGATGAAAAGCGGCTGGGTGGACAGCGAGGCGCAAGCGGCGATCGACCGCTATGCGGCGCACGGCATCGGACGCGATCTGGCAACGCGCGTCTACACCACCCGCCTGCTCGGGCGCGATCCCAAATTGGTGCTGCACGGCGGCGGCAATACCTCGGTGAAGACGACCATGCCCGACCTCCTCGGCGATGAGGTCGCGGTGCTCTGCGTCAAAGGCTCGGGCGCGGACATGGCGGCGATCGAGCCGGCGGGACTGCCGGCGGTACGCCTCGATCGTCTGCGCAGGCTGCGCGCGCGCACCGAGCTCACCGACGAGGACATGGTGCGCGTCCAGCGCGAGAACCTGCTCGAGCCCGCGGCGCCGAACCCCTCGGTCGAGACCTTGCTGCACGCCTTCCTGCCGCACCGATTTGTCGACCACACGCACGCCAACGCCATCCTGAGCCTTGTCGACCAGCCGGACGGCGAAGCCATCTGCGCCGAGCTCTATGACGGACGGATGAGCGTCGTTCCCTATGTGATGCCGGGCTTCGCGTTGGCGAAAATGGCGGCCGACGTGTACGACGCCAAGCCCGATGTCGAAGGGCTGATTTTGCACAAGCACGGAATCTTCACCTTCGGCGACAGCGCGCGCGAAGCCTATGAGCGCATGATCGCGCTGGTGACGCTGGCCGAGGAGCGACTGCAGCGCAATCGCAAGGCGGTGTTCGTGACCGCGCAGTTGCCGCAGGCGGTCGCGCCGGTGACCGCGGTGGCGCCGATCCTGCGCGGCGCGTGCAGCCGCAAGGACGCCAACATCGAGGGCGCATGGCGACGCCTGATCCTCGACTTCCGCACCGGCCCCGAGATCGTGAATTTTGTCGGCGGCGCCGACCTTGCCCGCTATAGCCAGGCTGGCGTGGTGACGCCCGATCACACCATCCGCACCAAGAACTGGCCGCTGGTGGTCGCCGCGCCCGCGGACGGCAAGACCGACGATTTCAAGCGCGCCGCGCGCGCCGCGGTGACCGCCTTCGTCGAACGCTACGACAGCTATTTCGCGCGCCAGAATGCGCGCGTCGGCGGCATCAAGAAGGCGCTCGATCCGTTGCCGCGCGTTGCGCTGGTCCCCGGCCTCGGCCTGTTCGGCCTGGGGCGATCGAAAAAGGACGCAAGGATCGCCGCCGACCTCGCGCAATGCGCGATCGAGGTGATCACCGATGCCGAGGCGATCGGCCGTTTCGAGTCGATCTCGGAAGCCGACATGTTCGACATGGAATATTGGTCGCTCGAGCAGGCTAAGCTCAGCGCCGCGGCGGAGAAGCCCCTCGCCGGCCAGATCGCGGTCATCACCGGCGCCGGCGGTACCATCGGGGCGGCGACCGCGAAGGCGTTTGCCGCGGCCGGCGCGGAGGTTGCGCTGCTCGACCTCGACGAGCGCGCCGCTCAGGCGGCGGCGAAAGCGCTTGGCGGCGCGGCGCTTGCGGTGAGATGCGACGTGACCGACGCCGCCTCGGTGTCAGCGGCCTTCGATCGCGTTGTCGAGGCGTTCGGC
>DASSJW010000439.1:0-2018 GCA_035690995.1 Xanthobacteraceae bacterium | reverse complement strand
CAGTTGAAGGTTGCCGGAGCCATCAGAGCGGTGCACAACGCTGATCGCGGCGGCCGGCAGCTTCAGGTCGGGATTGATTTTTGCGATAGCTGGATCGTTCCAGTTCTTGATCTTGCCCAAATAGATGTCGGCGAGCAGAGGCCCTGTAAATCGGATCTGGCCCTCTTGCACTCCTTCGATGTTGACGACAGGTACGATACCGCCAATGACGAGCGGAAACTGACCCATGCCGGGGTTCTGTAGCTCCTCCGGCTTCATTGGTGCGTCGGCAGCCCCGAAATCTACCGTTCCAGCCTTGATCTGCGCGAGGCCGCCCCCGGACCCGATGGACTGGTAATTGACGTGGATCTCGGTCTTCGCGCTGTAGTAGGCTGACCACTTCGACAGGATCGGGAAGACGAAGGTCGAGCCGGCGCTGGTTATGTCCGCTGCCTGGACGGATGCCGTCATTGCCAACGCTGCGAGCGCAATCGCGCAGGACTTCAGTGTTGAGAGTAGACGCATGGAGCCGTCGCGCTGCATTGAATGTAATAGACGAGTCGTGAGCACCGCGCCGGTCGCGCCGATCGGGTGACCGTGCGCGATGGCACCACCTTCTACGTTGACAACCTCTTCGGATAAACCGAGGTCCTTCGTGACCGCTGACGTTGCCCCATTGAACTGATCCAGGGTGAACTGGAGTCTGGCCTTGAGAAAGGACCAGACGATGAAGCGCAAGAGGCACACGGAACAGCAGATCATTGGGATCCTGAAGGAACACGAGGCTGGCGTGAAGACAGCCGATCTGTGCCGCAAGCACGGGATCAGCGAGGCGAGCTTCTACAACTGGAAGGCCAAGTACGGCGGGCTCGAAGTCTCCGAGGCCAAGCGTCTGAAGGGGCTGGAGAGCGAGAACGCCCGGCTAAAGAAGCTCTTGGCGGACGCCATGCTCGACAGCGCCGCACTGAAGGACCTGCTGGCAAAAAAATGGTGACGCCCGCTGCCAAGCGAGAGGCTGTCGCTCACCTTCGGTCTGCGTTCGACATGAGCGAGCGGCGGGCGTGCAGAACGATCGGCTGCGTACGGATGACGGTGAGATATCGGTGCCGCCGGCCCGACGACGCAGAACTGCGGGAACGGCTGCGAAGTCTGGCCCATGTGCGGCGGCGCTTCGGCTACCGGCGCCTGCACGTCCTGCTGCGACGGGAGGGCTTCACGGTGAACCACAAACGCCTGTTCCGGCTCTATCGCGAGGAGCGCCTCATGGTTCGCCGCCGCGGCGGTCGCAAGCGAGCCTTGGGCACACGGGCACCGATGCTGGTCCCGCAATGGCCGAACGACCGCTGGTCGCTGGATTTTGTCGCCGATCAGTTCATCGACGGCCGCCGCCTGCGCATCCTGGTCGTGGTCGACGACTGCACCCGCGAATGCCTGGCGCTGGTTCCCGACACCTCGATCTCCGGCATCCGAGTGGCCCGCGAACTCGACCGGCTCATGGTCGCCTACGACAAGCCCATGACCATCGTCAGCGACAACGGCACCGAGCTGACCTCGAACGCCATCCTGCGATGGACAGACGACCACAAGGTCGAGTGGCATTACATCGCGCCGGGCAAGCCGGTTCAGAATGCCTTCGCCGAGTCCTTCATCGGTCGCTTGCGCGACGAACTGCTCAATGAGACGTTGTTCCGCTCGCTCTCGCATACGCGCGCCGTTCTGGAAGCGTGGCGTGCTGACTACAACAACGAACGGCCCCATTCGCGGCTCGGCTGGATGAGCCCAGCCATCTACGCCGCAGCACGGCGGTCCGCTGCGCTGCGCCCCACCGACGGCTTCGCTCCGCGGACCGCCGCCACCACCGCCCAACAGGGCATCACCGACGACCAGACTCCAATCGTCGCTGGATAAAAACTGGGGGCAACGTCACCGCGATTGCAATCGCCGCGAAGGCCTCGTTGATCTCGAGCGTAGCGACCGTACAGCCGACATTCGGGAAGGTCCGGTTCATGCAATCGATAGGCGAAGCGTAGCCAGGACAC
>DASSJW010000438.1:0-2105 GCA_035690995.1 Xanthobacteraceae bacterium | reverse complement strand
TGAACACATCGTCCATGGCGACAATATGCAACCATTTGGTTGCCTGTCAATCCCCCCCTCTGTCTGGGCTGATGCGCAGTGATGCGATTCACGCCGTTCCGTGATCCGTCGTGGCGCTCAGGCGCGACGCTGCGCACCTTGCGCATCTTGGGCACGTGCGCGCGGCGCCGCGAGCGATGCGGCGCAGCAAGGAGACGCGCCGCTTCAGTTAGCGTTGGCACAGGGGCGGGTGTAGCGGTCGAGCCGGCGGCCACGCCCTCGGCGGCGCTAGTCTTCCGGCGCCTCCTCGATCGGGTCGTAGCGTTTCGGATCGAGGCCGATCAGATTCCAGGACTGCTGCATGTGCGGCGGCAGCGGGGCCGTGATGTCGATGGTACCGCCGCGCGGATGCGGCACGACGATACGGCGCGCCAGCAGATGCAGACGGTTCTGCATGCCGCCCGGCAGCTCCCAGTTCTCCTTGGAGAAATATTTCGGATCACCGACGATGGGATGACCGACATGCGCCATGTGCGCGCGCAATTGATGGGTGCGGCCGGTGACCGGCTTGAGCGAGAGCCAGGCCAGCTGGCGCGCGGCGGTGTCGACCACGGCATAGTAGGTCACCGCGTGGCTGGCGCCCTCCTCGCCATGGCGGGCGATGCGCATGAAGGAATCGTCCTCGCGCTCTTCCTTGGCGAGATAGGTCGAGATGCGGCCCTGGCGCGGCTTGGGTACGCCGGCCACCAGGGCCCAGTAGATTTTTCGCGCCGATCGCGTGCGGAACGTCTTGGCGAGCGCGGTGGCCGCAAACCGCGTCTTGGCCACCAGCAGGCAGCCGGCGGTGTCCTTGTCGAGCCGGTGCACCAGACGCGGGCGCTGGCCCTGCGCGTCGCGCAGCACCTCGAGCATGCCGTCGAGATGGCGCGTGGTGCCGGAGCCGCCCTGCACCGCAAGCCCCATGGGCTTGTTGAGCACCAGCACGTCGGCATCCTCGTACAGCGTGATGGATTTGAGGAAATCGCGGGTCTTGGCATCCGCCTCGTTGCCGGGGGCGCGCGGCTTGGGCTGGTCCAGGCGCAGCGGCGGGATGCGCACGGCCTGCCCGGCCTCGAGCCGCTGCTTGGGTTGCGCGCGCTTGCCGTTCACGCGCAGCTCCCCTTTGCGGATCACGCGCTGGATGTGGGAGAACGAAAGCCCGGGAAAGCGCGCCTCGAGGAAGCGGTCGACGCGCATGCCGGCTTCGTCCGCGCTCACCTGCGTGGTCTGCACGCCGGCCGAATGGGATGCTTGCTCGCCAGCGGCGTCCCGGCTGCGTCCCGGTTTCGTTGCCGTGCTCATGGACACCGCCACAGTTGGTCCGCCGGCGCCCCGGCCCAATCGAGCAGGAGCTGGTCGCCCCGTCGGCGTAGCGTGATGGGAACATTGCTGATGGCGCCCTCGCCCCAGCAGCGCGCGCCGATGTGCCACGCATCCTGCACCCGGTAGCTCGTCCGCACCACGCAGGCGGCATCGCGCCATTGCAATGAGAGCGAGCTGACCACGAGAGGCGCGGCGCCGGCGCTGTCGGCGGCACAGGCCCGCGCGTCCGCCGCCCAGCGACCGTCGAATGGCTCCGCCGCAACGGCAGGCCCGATGACGCCCGCGACCAAGCCCGCGCAAGCGATCCAAGCCGAGACCTGTGCCGTCCTCACGCTCCGCTCCGCTCTTTCCGGAGCTTCGCCCAATAGTCCAGCCGCTTCCTGATCTCGCGCTCGAAGCCGCGCTCGGGCGGATCGTAGAATTGCTGGCGGCCGAGCGCTTCGGGGAAGTAGTCCTGCCCGGAGAACGCATCCGGCGCGTCGTGATCGTAGTCGTAGCCGCCGCCATAGCCTTCGGCCTGCATCAGCTTGGTCGGCGCGTTCAGGATGTGCTTCGGCGGCAGCAGCGAGCCCGCCTCCTTGGCGGTACGCATGGCAGCGCCGTAGGCCATATAGGCGGCGTTGGATTTGGGCGCGGTCGCGATGTACATCACCGCCTGCGCGATCGCCAGCTCGCCTTCCGGCGAGCCCAGAAAATCGTAGGCATCCTTGGCGGCGTTGCAGATGACCAGCGCCTGCGGGTCGGCCAACCCGATATCTTCGACC
>DASSJW010000437.1:0-2875 GCA_035690995.1 Xanthobacteraceae bacterium | reverse complement strand
CTACCCACCTCGCAGCAAGTCCGCGAAGCGAATGTCAAATCCAAAACTCCACTAGGACCCTATATTTGCTAGTGGTCCTTTGATTCTACATTCGCAAAATGAGCCCGCCGAAACGGATGCGAATGTTAGAATCGGACCACTAGCGTCCCTTTGACCTCGAAGTTCGCACCATTGCCGCAAGGGCGTGCGAACTTCGGACGCGGGACACTGGCAACACGCCTGGAAACGGCCGGGGGGATCGATCATGAAGCGCAGCACCCAGAGAATGCTCACCACCCATACCGGCAGCCTGCCGCGCCCGGCGGATGTGGTGGAGCTGCTGCTCCACGAGCAGGAGCATCCGGGTGCCGAGACGGCCAAGCTCAAGGACGCGGTGCGCCGCGCCGTCGCCGAGGTCGTCGAGAAGCAGGTGGCCTGCGGGCTCGACATCATCAATGACGGCGAGCAGGGCCGCACCGATTACACCACGCATGTGAAGGATCGCCTGACCGGGTTCGACGGCCCGAGTTCGCCGCCGCTCGGCACCGGCGAGCCCGACTTTCCCGAGCTCTCGGCGATGCTCGCCTACTTCGCCTCGCCGTTCCAGCATCGGCCGGCCTGCTCGGGCCCCGTCGGCTGGAAGGATTTCGGCGCGCTCGAAAACGACATCGCCCAGGCCAAGCAGGCGATGGCCAGCGCCCCGGTACAGGACATCTTCATGACGTCGCCCTCGCCGGGCCAGATCGCACGCTACCTCAAGAACCAGTATTACCCGAGCGACGAAGCCTATCTCTACGCGCTCGCCGACGTGATGGCGCGCGAGTATCGCGCCATCACGGATGCCGGGTTCATTCTGCAGCTCGATTGCCCGGATCTGGCCTTGAGCCGCCACATGGTGTTCGCGCATTTGAGTCTCGAAGAGTTCCGCAAGGTCATCACCACGCATGTCGAGGCGCTCAACCACGCGGTCAGGGACATCGCGCCCGAGCGCATGCGCATGCACATCTGCTGGGCCTCCACCCAGGGACCTCACCACAAGGACGTGCCGCTGAAAGACATCGTGGACATCGTGCTCAAAGGCCGGCCGCAGGCGGTCTCGTTTCCCGGCGCCAACCCGCGCCACGGGCACGAATGGAAGGTCTGGCGCGACGTCAAGCTGCCCGAGGGCAAGATCATCATTCCCGGCGTGATCGATTCCACATCGAACTTCGTGGAGCACCCGGAGCTGGTGGCGGACCGCATCCTGCAATACGCGCGCGTGGTCGGAGCCGAGAACGTCATCGCCGGCGTCGATTGCGGCTTCGGCACCTTCGCCGGCCGGCTGCAGGTCGATTCCAAGATCGTGTGGATGAAGCTCGCCTCGCTCGCCGAAGGCGCGCGGCTGGCGTCGCGCGAGTTGTGGTGAGCGCCACCGTTACGCGTTAACATTTGGCGCATCAGCGCGAACTCCCGGGAGCACGCCATGCCGCATCATCCGCTGTTGCCCGTGATCGCCGCCGCTCTCCTGTGCTCGGCCCTGCCGGCAGCCGCGCAACCGGCGCAAGGCGGCTTTCCCGAAGGACCCGGCAAGGAGACCTTCGTGGCCTTGTGCGGCGGCTGCCACGACATTAATCGCGCGCGCGCCGGCTACACGCCCGAGGGTTGGCACACCGTCATGCGCATGATGCTCAACTTCGGCGCCCCCGTGTCCAAGGACCAGCTCGACACGCTGACGGACTACCTGATCAAGAGCTTCCCCGAGCGGGCGCGGCCGGCCGCCGTCATCGTTGACGGACCGGTCAAGGCCAAGATCAAGCTGTGGCAGGTGCCGACCCCGGGCTCGCGGCCGCACGACCCTCTCGCCGGCAAGGACGGCGCGATCTGGTACACCGGACAACTGTCCGGCAAGCTCGGCCGCCTCGATCCGAAGACCGGAGAGATCAAGGAATATCCGCTCAAGACGCCGCAGACCGGTCCGCACGGCCTCGTCGAGGATAAGGACGGCAACATCTGGTTCACCGGCAACCACATGAGCCTCGTCGGCAAGCTCGACCCCAAAACCGGCAACGTGACCGAATACAAAATGCCCGATCCCAAGGCGAAGGATCCGCACACCATCGCCATCGACCAGAGCGGGATCGTGTGGTTCACGGCCCAGAACGCCAACATGCTGGGCCGCATCGATCCCAGCAGCGGCGAAGTCAAGCTGGTGACCTCGCCCACGCCGAATTCGCGCCCCTACGGCCTCGTGATCAACTCCAAAGGCATTCCGGTCTTCGTGGAATTCGGCACCAACAAGATCGCGACCATCGATCCCGCGACCATGGCGATCAAGGAATACGCCTTGCCGAACCCGGCCTCGCGCCCGCGCCGGCTCGCGCTCACGCCCGACGACGCGGTCTGGTATGCCGACTTCTCGCGCGGCTATCTCGGCCGGCTCGATCTTGCGACCGGCGAGCACAAGGAATGGCCGTCGCCGAGCGGGCCGCAATCGCAGCCCTACGGCATCGTCGTGGCCAAGGGGGCCATCTGGTACAACGAATCCTTCGCCAAGCCGAACACCATCGTGCGCTTCGATCCGAAGACGGAGAAGTTCCAGAGCTGGGCGATCCCCAGCGGCGGTGACATCGTGCGCAACATGGATGTCACCCCGAACGGCAATCCCGTGACCGCGAACAGCCTGGTCAACCAGGTCGGAATGGTCGAGGTGGAGTAAACAGTCGGCAAGAGATCCGGCGCGCCCGCCAGGGCGAGGTGCGCCGCGCCAGGAGAGGTTGGATGGTCAAGGTCTGCGATTGCTTCCCCGAGTTGAAGGATATCACCGACGCGCGCGAACGCCGGTACCGTGCGCATCCGGAGAAGCCGGCGCCGGAGGGACCGCGCAGCTTCGTGGAAGTGAAAGTGACCTCGATCGGCC
>DASSJW010000436.1:0-3524 GCA_035690995.1 Xanthobacteraceae bacterium | reverse complement strand
TGAGAATGCCGCGCACAACTTCACTGCGGCACCAGGTCTGAAAGCGGCGATGAACCGTTTTGTAGTTCGGATAGCACTGTGGGAGCATGTGCCATTGCGCGCCGGTGTTGAGTATCCAAAGCGTCCCTTCAAGAACCTGTCGTGTCGAGACCGGCCTGCGGCCAGGCCGCCCGTCCGCAATGTTCTCTTCGGGAAAGTGATGGCGAATCCGCTCCCACTGCAAATCGCTCAGCCGAATCATTCCTCACTTATAGCGGATCGAGAGCCCTCGGCAATTTTGAGATAGGTTCTAAACAGCCTAGTGCGCGCCGGTGCGGCGCTTCAAATTGAGATGGATGTTCTTCTCGCGGGTGAAGCTGATGAGCTCCTCGATCCCCTCCTCGCGTCCGACGCCAGACTGCTTGTAGCCGCCGAACGGTGCGCCGAGGAAGTGCTTCGACACGTCGTTGATCCAGACGAAGCCGGCTTCCACCGCCGCCGCGGCGCGATGCGCAGTGATGAGATCGTTGGTCCAGATCGAGCAGGTGAGCCCATATTCGACCTGGTTGACCTGCGCCAGCATCCTATCCTCGTCGCTCCATTTGAAGATGGACAGGACCGGCCCGAAGATCTCCTCCTTGCCGATGCGCATGTCCATGGTGACGTCGGCGAACACCGTGGGTTCGACGTAGAAGCCTTTGGCCAGGTGCGGATCGCTCGGGCGCTTGCCGCCGCTGAGCAGCCGCGCGCCATCCTGTTTGCCGGCCTCGATGTAGCTCAGCACGCGATCGTATTGCACCTTGCTGACGATCGAGCCCATGGTAGTCGAGGGATCGGTGGGGATGCCGGGCTTGTAGCGCTTGACCGAGTTCTTCACTCGCTCGAGCACGGCATCGTAGATCTTCTCGTGCACGAAGGCGCGGCTGGTCGACCCGCACGACTGCCCGCACCAGGTGAAGTTCATGCCGTCAACCACGGCGGCGGAGACCGCCTCGAGGTCGGCATCGGGAAAGGCGATCAGGGCATTCTTGCCGCCGAGCTCGAGCGTGACCGGCTTGAGCGTGTCGGCCGCGGCCTTCATGACGGCGCGGCCGGTGGGCACGCTGCCGATCAGTGCAACCTTGGCGACGTCGGGATGGCTCGCAAGCACCTGGCCGACCTCCCTGCCACCCGGCACCAGATTCCACACGCCCGGCGGCAGGATGCCGTCGACCAGCTCGGCCAGCCGTAGCGAGGACAGCGGCGCCTGCTCCGGCGGCTTGACCACGATGGTGTTGCCGGCTGCGAGCGGCGCCGCCGACTTGCCGGCGACAAACATGAAGGGATGGTTGAACGGAATGATACGCCCGACCACGCCGAAGGGCTCGCGCACGGAGAAGTTCACCGCGTCCGGCCCCATCGGGATCGAGGCGCCCTTCATCTCGGTGACGAGGCCGGCGTAGAAATCGAGCTGCGCCGCGCCCGCCTGCGCGTCGCGCACCATCTCGGCATAGGGGTTGCCGCAATCGGCGGCGTCGATCATGGCGAGCTCGTCGCCGTTCTTGCGCAGGACGTCGGCGATGGCGCGCAGCATCTTCGCCCGTTCGAGCGGCAGCACGCGCCGCCATTCGCGGAACGCCGCCTTGGCGGCGGCGATGGCGGCTTCGGCGTCCGCCACCGAACCGTCAACCACCTGACCCAGCGACTCGCCCGTGCCCGGGCTGATGGTGTCAATGTAGCGATCCACTTTCGGCTTCTGCCATTTGCCCGCGTAGTAGGGGTCGCGGTGCGACGGCAGATTGGGAGTGGAGGCTTGCTTTCTTACCGCAGACGCAACTGCAACCATGGGATTTCCTCTCGGGTTTGTGCCTGATCTTTGCCGCCAGCGTTGAAACCATTGATAAATCGGCATAAATGCGATTTCAACAGCAAAGAGCCAAAGCGCGGATCGGTGCGTCGCATTTTTCCTTCGGCACAGCCCGAAGCGTCGCTCAACCGAAGTGTGGTTCAATATCGGCACACGCTCGGTCCTCAGCCGATGAGGAGCAGCTAATGTTTTCGGTCATCTTCGAAGTGTACCCAAGAGAAGAACGGTTCGAGGAATACCTCGCTCTCGCCAAGCGGCTGAAACCGATTCTGGAAAAAGTCGACGGCTTCGTGGACAACGAACGCTTCGAGAGCAAGCGGCGACCAGGCTGGATTCTTTCGCATTCGACGTGGCGCGACGAAAAGTCGGTCGTCCGCTGGCGCACCACCCGGGAGCATCACCTGGCCCAGGAGCAGGGCCGCTCGGAGATTCTGCGGGATTATCACTTGCGAGTTGGCGACGTCACTGCCGATACCGATGCGCCCAAGGAAGCACCCGTTCACGAGCAGCGGTTTGACGAAACGGAGATAGGCGCGGCAAAACTGGCAACACTGACCGAGATCACGCCGCAAGCGGGCACCGCGTTCGGGTCGCATTGCGATCTGCTCTCCGCTCTCGGCCTCGATGTATCGCGTGACGGCGTTGTCGAGCACGACGTGTTCGCCAGCATCTACAATCCCGGCAAGTTCGCGGTGCTGCTCTCGTGGAGGGACCCAAAGGCCGCGAATCTATGGATGCCCGCCGAGCCGGAGGGAACGCAAACTCTGCGGCACCGCAAGGTTCGCATCGTGCGCGACTACGGCATGTTCGATCGCCGGGAATCGCCGCAGTTCTATCCCGATGCCAAGGGACGAGAAACCACACATCCGCGGCCTGCGCACTGAGGCCGGAAGATCTCGACCGCGCCAACAACAAGGCCACGGAGGCCGTTCCGATGCAGCGAGAAATCATCCGCGTCGAACCACTGTCCACCTACCTGGAGAGATGGAAAGCGCCGACCTCGGCCGTGACCCGAAGCGGCGATATGCTCTACGTCTCAGGATTCCCGCCTTTCGACCCGGACTCCGGGGAGGTAGTCGACGCCCCGATCGAGCGCCAGACCGAACTTGTCCTCGAACAGATGAAGCTTTGCCTGGAGACGGCAGGGTCCTCCCTGGAAAACGTGCTAAAGTGCAACGTGTACTGCACATCGGTCGGCAAGTTTGCGGCGGTCAACGCGATTTATTCCCGCTACTTTCCGAAGAACCCGCCGGCTCGAATCTTCGTCTGCGTGCCGGCGTGGCCCGGTCACTTCGACATCGAGATCGACTGCATCGCGACGGTCTAAGGGCGGGTCGAGGCGCACAAACGAACAAGACGCCGGCGGAAGCGCCCGATCCTCCAATTGATCGAGCCCCGCCCCGGTCCGTCCGTGGTCTTCGATGCTGACCGAAGCGTTCAGGTTCGTTTGATGGAGTCGAGGCCGCCGACCCGGCCGATGAGCGTGTTGGCGCCGATCGCGATCACGAACAGGATGATCAGCAACGCATACATCTGCGGCATGTTGAAGATGCTGTAGGCCTGGATCACCAGAAAGCCGATGCCGCGATTGGAGAGCTTCGTTTCCGCCAGCAGCGTGCCGATCAGCGCCACGCCGAGGCCGAGCCGCATGCCGTTGATCACGGGATGGCGCATGGCCGGAAGATAGATCTTGGTCACC
>DASSJW010000435.1:0-8450 GCA_035690995.1 Xanthobacteraceae bacterium | reverse complement strand
CGACCGGAAACGCGGCAATGAAGTCTTGCAGCGGCTTGGCGTTGGCCAGGATCCGCGTGCGCTCGTCGGCTCCTCCCGGCGCGGGCTCGCCCGGCACCAGCACATCGCGTCCGAACGCCTCGCGCGGGAAGAACACCCCGCGGGCGAGCCCGAGCGACGAATAGAACGTGCGATCGAAGGCGCTCTCGAACCGCGTGATCTCGATTCCGAGATCGCGCAGCAGCGCTTTCGCCACATCGCTGTAATTCGTTCCGGGTGAATCGATCGACTCGCTGCCGCCGTAGCCGAGCACAAGGCGGCCGTCGAGCGTGAATTCGTTGCGCTTGGCGTGGCCGCCGAAATCATCGTGGTTGTCGAGCACGAGGATACGGGCGGACGGCCCGGCGGCGCGACGATAGAACCAGGCGGCAGCGAGCCCGCTGATGCCTGCGCCGACCACGACCAGGTCGTAGCGCTCCTCGATTGGCGCGTCGTCGAGCCGAAAGCGCGTGCGGTCATACGCCTGCGCGTGCGCGGCCTCGAACGAGCCAGCGTGCTGCCCGCGCAGCCCCGTGAGCGCCGGCGGGTAGCGCACGGGCTGCGCCGCGACCTGCGCCGCGATCTGGGCCGCCGGCGTGAGACCGGCGGCGATGGTCAGCGCCGCGCCGTTGAGGAAGTCGCGTCGCGAAATCGAGGACATGCGCGCAGATTCTGCCAACAATCGCGTGCGGCCCGCAAGCCGCCACGCGGCTATCCGGCCGCAAGCTCGCCTAGTGTCCCGATTCCGAAGTTCGCATCATTGTGCGGCGGGTTCTACGCGTCGTGGTGTATCAACCGTAAGGTCGATGGCGGGCTCGAACTGCCGTTGAAGGCGGCGGAAGCCTTTGAGGCAGTGGAGCTCTGGTAAGCTCGGCTGCGTCGGTGGCTAGCAGGCGGGAGGCCGAAGATGGGCGAGGGTTGGACCCTGGACTACCTGATGAGCTTCATCACATTACCGAACGTGCTGGGCGCCACTGGAGCAATCTTCTACGTCGTATCGATGTCGATGAAGACCGCCATTCCATTGCGCATCACGAGCCTGGTGAGCGTCCTCTGTTTGTTGGGTTCATCGATACTAGCGCGCTCGCTCCCGGCGATAACTCTCTATGCGGCGTTGCTGCCGGTGCACTCAATTCGCCTTTACCAGATGTTGAACCTGATCAAGAAGGTCCGCGCCGCGGCGGGGACCGATCTGTCGATGGATTGGCTGCGGCCTTACATGAAAAAACGAAAATACCGAAACGGCGACATTCTCTTTCGCAAAGGCGATCTCGCCAACGAGATGTTTCTGGCTGCCAAAGGCAGGTACCGGGTGCGCGAGTTGGACAACGAGCTTCAGCCGGGCCAGGTTTTCGGGGAGCTGGGACTCTTGACGCCAGGCTATCACAGGACGCAATCCGTCGAATGCGTCGAAAGCGGCCATGTGCTGACGTTGCCTTATGACGAAGTGCGTGCGCTCTATTTCGAGAACCCGCGATTCGGATTCTATTTCCTTCAGCTCGCGAGCGGCCGGCTATTGCAAGACAAAGCTCGCGCGGAAGACGCACTGGCGGCAGAACGCGCTGCGAGTGCTACAAATGCGCGCTGATATCCTGCATGGCGCACGGCTCAACACGCCTTAATCACAGGCCGGCCCCTACGGTAACCCGGCCTTCGCCAGGCCTTCGACGATGCGCTGAAAATCACCGGGATCCTTGTACGGCAGGACGCGCGCGCGCTGCATCAGCGAGAAGTCCGGATTCACTTCGAGCAGCTCCACCCATGCCGCCCGCGCGTCTTCGGCGCGCCCGAGATGGCCGTAGCAGGATGCCAGAAGCATGCGGCTGGCGTCGGTGCCAGGGGTGCGTGCGATGCGGTCGACGAGCTGCTGGGCTGCGATCTCGTATTTTCCCAGGCTGAAATTCGCCTGCGCCAGGAAGTGCAGCACCATGGACGGATAGAGGGGGTCCAGGCGCATCGCCATCGCGATCGGCTCCAGCGCCTCGGCCGCCCGGCCGGCATACATCAGCGCCAGTCCGGTCGCAGTATAGCCCTGAGCAAAGTTGGGATCGAGCGCCATCATGCGGCGAGCCTCCGCCAGCGCGCCCTCCTGGTCGCGCCGCCACAGCAACACGGCGCCCAGCGCCAGGTGGCTCACCGGCTCCTGATCGCTCAATTCGACGGCGCGGCGCGCCCATCTCTCCGCCTCGTCCAGCGCCTGCGCCGGATCGGGCGCCCAGCCGCTGACGTATTCCGAAATCGCGGCAAGCGCTAACCCCGCATGCGGCCGGGCGAAATTCAGATCGATCTCGATCGCTCGGCGGTACATCACCCGGGATTGCGCGACCGACTCCCGAGTGCCGCGAGTGAGCAATTCGCGCGCGCGCAGCCAGGACTCGTACGCCTCCACGTTGCCGGTACCGTGTCGCCGCAGCCGCTGCTCCTCGCCCCGCGTCAGCGTGACCGCCAGCGTGCCGACGATCTTCTCCACCACTTCATCCTGCGTCGAGAAGATGTCCGTGAGGTCGCGATCGAACCGCTCGGCCCAGAGATGCCCGCCGCTGCCGGAATCGATGAGCTGCGCCGTGATGCGCACGCGGTTGCCGGCCTTGCGGACGCTGCCCTCGAGCACAAAGCGCACGCCCAAGTCGCGCCCGATCTCCTGCACTTTGACCGACCTGCCCTTGTAAGCGAAGGAGGAGTTGCGGGCGATTACGAACAGGCCTGAGACCTTCGAGAGGTCGGTGATCAGGTCTTCGGTCATGCCGTCGCTGAAATATTCCTGCTCCGGATCGCCGCTCATGTTCTGGAACGGCAAGACGGCAATCGATGGCTTGTCAGGCAGCGCAAGCACCGTACGTCTCGGAGCACGGTCAAGGCGGATACCGTACGCCCGTACGGGCTCCGCGATGTTCTTCAGCTGCTTATCGCCAAGGTCTTCGTAAGGAAGACCGATCTTTGCACGGATTTCCTCGTGGACCTTGCCGGAAACGCAGATACTGCCCGGTTCCGCGATTCCCTCCAGCCGCGCCGCAACGTTGACGCCATCGCCGAAGATTCGATCATTATCGTAGATAACGTCACCGAGGTTGATGCCGATACGAAACTCCATGCGCCGCTCGGGTTCGATTGCGGTATTGCGTTCGACCATCTTCCGTTGAATGGCGACTGCGCATTCGACCGCGTTCAACACACTGGGGAACTCGGCCAATATGCCGTCTCCAGCGGTATCAATGACACGTCCGCCAAACTCGTTAACCATCGGCAGCACAACCGCCTGATGGCCCTTAAGGTCGCTCACCGTTCGCGCTTCGTCAGAGCCCATCAAGGCGCTATAGCCGGCGATATCTGCGGCCAGGATGGCTGCAAGCCTGCGAGACTGACTCATAACCGTCCCTGCGGGTCCTTCGGCCTGCTGAGCAATCGTCAAATATATAGACTGCGGCCCAAAAGATGCCATAGGGGGAGCATTGCAGTCCGTTATTCCGCGCCGCCCTTGTCGGATCAGCGTCAAACGCGCCGTGAGTGACCGAGGTTGCCGGCCCAATCGTGCGCCCGCCCCTTTGGGCCGATGTCTGAGATGGGTCGATGCTGTTTAAAAAGTAGGTTTTCCGGTTGGCCGTTATGCCCGTGAGCCGTTTTGATCGGGCTGAGATGAGCCGGCTGTTGGGTTTTGCGACCGCTTGATTGGCGGCGACCTCGACGCGGACGCGACTGACCTAGTGGTCCGATTCTAACATTCGCATCCGTTTCGGCGGGCTCATTTTGCGAATGTTAGAATCAAAGGACCACTAGCAAATATAACGTGCTAGTGGAGTTTTGGATTTGACATTCGCTTCGCGGACTTGCGGCGAGGTGGGTAGCGAATGTCAAATCCACTCCACTAGCATGAGCGATCTCAGGCAAACGATGCGCGCCGCCGGGTGGGTGGTTGCCCGAGTAATCGGAGCGCCAACGTCTTGAGGTTCTGCACGGTGGCGGCGAGAAGGAACTCATCGCGCGCGCCGGAAAGACCTCGCAGCCCCATGCGCTCGAAGCCGTGGTGAATCTTCAAGTGGGCAAAGCGCATCTCGACGCGTTTGCGCTGGTATTATTGCGACCGCGAGCGCTCGGCGCTGGGGCCAACCGATCGTCTTAGAGTGCGGTCGCCGGCCTTGCTTTCAAGAGATTGTCCCAGCGCGCTGCGGATAAATGCCTCCACTCCCGGTGACATCGACGTGAAGTGAACCAAGAAGCGCTTGTTGCTATCTGTCACCGCGCTTGCGACCTTGCACTGAAGTGAGCCATCGACCCGTTCGCCTTCGCTGCCAGTTAGCAGCATCTCCAGATTGCTAAAGATGGGGACAGGGGATTCCAGGCGGACTTCCGCGCGTTTCGACGACAGCTTCATCAGGCCTCCCTTGAACATTTCTTCGTTGAGCTGACTTCCTTCCGCCAGGAAATACCTAATGGGAATTTCCTCGCTGAGGGTAACCAGTGTCTCTCTCGTTTGGACCAGCGAGAGTTTGTGTGGCCCGCCAACTCCTACCACCTCGGAGACGGTGACGGGCTGCTCGAACCCCTTTGCTCTGATCTCCATCTGCTTTCCGATCTTGAGCATCGGGCCGACCTCTCGCCGGGTGGCCTCTGAGACCAGGATCTGCCCGCCCGTGGTGCAGGACTGGATGCGCGAAGTGAGATTGACGTGACTGCCGACTACGCCGTACTTCATCCGCTCGAGGGAACCGATATTCCCCACCACCACTTGGCCGGTATGGATCCCGATCCCCAATTCAAGTTCGGGCAAATCCTCCTCTTTGTTTTGCTCGTTGACCGAGGTCATCGCCAGCTGCATCGCCACGGCGCAGGCGACCGCCCGTTGCGCATCGTCCTCGCGCCAAACAGGGGCTCCGAAGAGCACAAAGATTGCATCGCCGATGAACTCGTCGATGGTGCCGCCATACTGCTTTATGACTTTGATCATGGTCGAAAGATATCGATTGAGAATTGCGACGACCCATTTCGGCGCCAATCGTTCGGACAGCGACGTGAAGCCGCGGAGATCCGCCATCATCATCGTGACTTTGCGCTTCTCGCCTCCGATGTGCAGGCTTCTGGGCGATTCGAGCAAAGTGTCGACGATCTCGTCGGTGAGATAGCGGCCGAAGGTCTCGCGAATGAAGCGGGTGCGCCGTTGGACGTCGCCCGCGACCCGCTGCAACTCGGCCTCGATCTGCTTGCGGTCGGAAATGTCCGCCCAGGAGCCGACCAGCTCCTTCGGCTTGCCTTCGTTGTCGCGGATGACCTTGAAGGTATCTTGAATCCAGATGTAGTGGCCCCGCCGATGCCGGAAGCGGTATTCGGTCGTCCCTTCTCCGTGCTCGATCATGGAAGCCAAGTCCTTGTAGACCCGCGGAGCATCTTCAGGATGGAGACGCTTGGACCAGAACTTTGGATCTTCGCGCATCTCCCACGGGGCATAGCCCATGGTCGACAGCAGGTTCTCGCTGACGAACGTGCAGGCGAAATCGCCGGACGCCTTGGTCGTGTAGATGACGGCCGGACTTGCCGCGACCAGGTTCTGCAGGTCGTCCATGAGCGCCATGCGCTCGCCCAACGCTTGCTCGACCTGCTTGCGGTGGGTGATGTCTGCCCAGGAGCCGACGATCTCCGACGCTGCACCGGTATCGTCACGCACGACCCGGAACGTGTCCTGGATCCAGACGTAGTGTCCGTCCCGGTGCCGGAACCGGTACTCGATGGTCCCTCCTCCTTGCTCGACGAGAGGAGCCATCTTTTCGAACACCTTGGGAGCATCGTCCGGATGGAGGCGTTTCACCCAGAATTCCCGATCCTCGAGCATCTCCCATTCGGAGAAGCCCATCAACGGCTCCACGTTGCGGCTGACGAAGGTGCACTTATAGTCGGCGATCTGATTGGTATACATGATGCCGGGCGTTACCGTGAGCAGGTACTGTAATCGCGCCCGAGCCTCTTTCAGCTCGCCAGTGCGCTCTTCGACCCGCTTCTCTAATTCATCGTACGCCTTCTGAAGGGCGTCTTGCTCCCGCTTGCGCTCGCGCAGATCGGTGGCAAAGCCGACTGTCCCGATCTCCTTGCCTTCCTCGTCGACGAGAACGGATGCGGAGATCAGAACAGGGATGCTGCTGTCGTCCTTGGCCCGTAAGACGCTTTCGAACCCGGAAACGGTCCCGCCGCGCTTGTGCATCTCGCGCAAGACCTCGTTTGCCCCCGCCTCGCCGCCGTAGAGAAGGCTCACGCGCCGGCCGACGACCTCCTCCGCCCGATAGCCCAGCAGCGTCTCGGCGCCATCGTTGAAGAGAGCGACGTTTCCATCCCTGTCCGTGGAGATGATGGCGTCGGGCGAGCTTTCGATCAGGCGGGACAGCGACTGCTTCGTCTCCTGCAGCTTGACGTTGGCCGCAAGCGCGTTCGTCTCCGCCTCCTTGCGTCTAGTGATGTCGGCCCAGGCACCGACGAGCTCCAGCGGACGGCCGGCATCGTCGTAGAGGACCCGGAAAGTATCTTGCACCCAGACGTAGTGCCCGTCCCGGTGCCGGAAGCGGTATTCGACGGTCCCTGCCCCTTGCTCTATCAGCGGGGGCAATTCCCTGAACACGCAGCGAGCATCATCCGGATGCAGCCGGTCCGGCCAGCATTTCGGATCGGTGATCATCTGCTCCGGGGAGAAGCCCATGATCATCTGAATATTTTCGCTCACGAACGTGCAGGCAAAGTCACCCGACGCTCGGGTCGTGTAGATGATCGCGGGGCTGGCGGCGAGCAGACGCGAAAGCGACTGCTTCGTGTCCTGCACCTCGGCGTTCGCCGCAAGGGCATTCCTCTCCGCCTCCTTGAGCTTCGTGATGTCGGCCCAGGCGCCTACGAGCTCCTTTGGATGACCTGCATCATCGTAGAGAACCCTGAAGGTATCCTGCACCCAGACATAATGTCCGTCGCGGTGGCGAAATCGGTATTCGACCGTCCCTCCTCCTTGTTCGATCAGCGGCGCTAATTCATTGAAGACTCGCGGCGCGTCATCAGGGTGCAGGCGGTCGGGCCAGCATTTCGGATCGGTGGTCATCTCCTCCGGGGAGAAGTCCATGATCGTGCGAATATTTTCGCTGACGAACGTACAGGCGAAATCCCCCGACGCATGGGTCGTGTAGATGATCGCGGGACTGAGGGCGAGCAGGTGTTGATATCGCTGACGGGCGCCACTGAGTTCGTTTTCGATCGCCGCACGCCCGGCTTGGAGCGCCTCGAGCTCACGAACGCGCTCGCGCAGCGCAGCTAGCTCGGCTGCCAGCGGCTTGTTCGCCTTCCGTCCGCCTTCCACGCGAGACACCTCGACGAAGACGACTACGAATCTAATCTGACTTAGCGATGTTCCTCACCACTGCTTCATTTTACCACGCATGCTGGCATCCCGCGAGGGAAGCTTGCAGCGTGCTTAATTTAGCAGGGCGGCCAGAGCTTTTCGCCCCCGACAATCAGCCTTTTCGAGCGACTATCCGAGCCGCGCACGTGGGAGTCGCTCCCGGAGCGATGTCCGAGTCAGGTCAGACTCGGCCGTCCCGTCACGTCCGTGACATGTCCGTTCTACCCTCAATATCTGCTGTGTTCGTAGTGCCGCAATCGGCAGTCTAGTGCCATAAGCGGGCGTTACCATGGACCGCCGCATTCGGGTGTGTGGACGATGACATTAAATTCCTCCTCGGGTGCTGGAAGGACGAAATAGCTCGTGAACAGATCGTATGTCGCTTCGCTGACTTGATATGGATGCTTACCGCTTTCATTTCGCTGTCGCAGCCTCTCCTTGCAGACCGCGTCCGGAACATCCAGGACATGAAGCTCGTGGGCAACGTTAGCCTCAGTTATCAACGATCGCATCCAGCTTCGCCATCGTAGCGTGTTTGCCGGGAAATCGAGGACAACCGAGACATCTTGCCGTAGAATGTCGACAACATGCGGCCCCATCGCTGCGCGAAGCCGCGCAGATAGACGCGCAAAATCCTCAATGGATCTGTTTTCAGCGGGAAACAGAAGCGACATCCAGTGATCCAGACTGATAAGCAGGGTAACCGGACGCCTCGCAAGCCGACCCGCGAGCATTGATTTCCCGGCTGCGATCTTTCCGCAGAGAAGATACAAGGTTGTTGGTCGAGCCGCTTCCATCGTGAGAGATTATCAACTGTCGATGCTCAGACAACTTCTCCTTCGGGTCAAACCCGGACTTCTTCCTTGGGGGCGGCATGTCCGCTGAGAGCACTCCGTTGGTCAAGCTGCGCAATTCTGTTTAGGCGTTGCCAGTCAGCCGCGAGCGTACTTGCTGACGTGGCGATTGTGGGGGCTCGGTTTCCAGCGGCGGGTCGAACAGGCGATTTTCCTTGATGATCGTGCGCGCAATCTGACGTAGCTCGCCGTCGCCGACATCGCGGCGACCCACGTAG
>DASSJW010000434.1:0-2163 GCA_035690995.1 Xanthobacteraceae bacterium | reverse complement strand
ACGGTCGGTCGCATCGGCGAGGTGCGCGGCGACACCGTGCATTTCGACATCGTCGATCAGGCCGGCAACATGGTGTCGGCAACGCCCTCCGGCGGCTGGCTGCAATCCTCGCCGGTCATTCCGGAAATCGGCTTCTGTCTCGGCACGCGCGCGCAGATGTTCTGGCTGGAGGAGGGCCATCCCGCGTCGCTGGCGCCAGGCAAGCGGCCGCGGACCACGCTCTCGCCCACGCTCGCGCTGCGCGACGGCGAATCCTATCTCGCCTGGGGCTCGCCCGGCGGCGACCAGCAGGATCAATGGACGACGCAACTGTTCATGCGCCACGTCCATGCCGGGATGAATCTGCAGGAGGCAATCGACGCGCCGGCCTGGCACTCCGAGCATTTTCCGATCTCGTTCTGGCCGCGCACGGCGCGGCCGGGCGTGCTGGTGGTCGAGCGGCGGCTGCCGGCGGACACGGTGACCGAGCTCGATCGCCGCGGTCACATCGTCGAGGTCGACGCCGAATGGTGCGAGGGCCGGCTCACCGCGGCGTCGCGCGTCGGCCGCCGCCGCCGCGCCGCCGCCAATCCGCGCGGCATGCAGGCCTATGCCGCCGGGCGGTGAGCCGAGCTTGAGCGGCGCGGTTTCGTGCGCATCGCACTATCAGGCAAGGATATGATGCATGAACGGCGCCGCGCTCGTGGCCGAAATTCTCAAGCGCGAGGGCACCGAATTCCTCGCCTGCTATCCGCGCAATCCGCTGATCGAAGCGTGCGCCGCGCTCGACATCCGTCCCATCCTGTGCCGGCAGGAGCGGGTCGGCGTCGGCATGGCCGATGGCTATACCCGCATCAAGCGCGGCAAGCGCAACGGCGTGTTCGCGGCGCAGGCGGGGCCGGGCATTGAGAACGCCTTTCCCGGCATCGCTCAGGCCTATTCTGAAAACGTGCCGCTGCTGGTCATTCCGGCCGGATTACCGCTGGCACGGCAGCATCTGCGGCCCACCTTCCGCGCCGCCGATGTCTATCGGCCGGTTACCAAGTGGTCGGCGCTGGCGCATGCGGTCGAGGAACTGCCGGATCTGATGCGCCGCGCCTATCACGCCATGCGCAGCGGCAAGGGCGGGCCGGTCCTGATCGAAATTCCCGCCGAGGTATGGGAGGCCGAATATCGCGGCGAGCTCGATTACGCGCCGGTGCCGGCGCAGCGCTCGGCGCCCGATCCCGACGCGGTCAAGACCGCCGTCAAAATGCTGCTGGCGGCAAAGAGCCCGCTGCTGTGGGCTGGGCAGGGCGTCCTTTATGCCGAAGCGAGCGATCGGCTTGCGGCCCTGGCCGAGCTTATTCCCGCGCCCGTGGTCACCACCAATCCGGGCAAGAGCGCGATCCCCGAAAGCCATCCGCTGGCGCTCGGCGCCTCCACCCGCTCGCGACCGAAAATGTTCACCGCATTCATGGCGAAGGCCGACCTGGTATTGGCGGTCGGCACCAGCCTCACCCGCACGCCGTTCGGGCCGGGCGTGCCGCCGGACAAGACCATCATCCATTCCACCAACGAAGCCGACGACGTCAATAAAGACTATCGGGTCGCCCATGCCGTGATCGGCGACGCCGCGCTCGTGCTCGACGCGCTGATCGCGGAGGTCGCCCGTCAGAAGCGCGGCGGCGGCGGCAATGCGCTCACGGCGCTGAAGGAGGAGGTCGCCGCGGCCAAGACGGCGTGGCTGGCGGAATGGGACAAGCAGCTTGCGTCCGATGAGACGCCGATCAACCAGTATCGCGTCATCCGCGACCTCATGCGCACCGTGGACCGCAACAACGTCATCATCACGCATGATTCCGGCAGCCCGCGCGAGCAGTTGCTTCCGTTCTGGGAGACGACGGCGCCCGGGTCCTATATGGGCTGGGGCAAGTCCACCCAGCTCGGCTACGGGCTCGGGATCATCATGGGCGCCAAGCTCGCGGCGCCGGACAAGCTCTGCGTCAACGTCATGGGCGACGCCGCCATCGGCATGACCGGCATGGATATCGAGACTGCCGCGCGCAATCGCATCGCGATCCTCACGGTGGTGTTCAACAACGGCGTCATGGCCGCCGAGCGCGACGTGCTCGAGCTCTCGACCAAGAAGTACGGCGCGCTCACGGTCGGCGGCAACTACGCCAAGGTGGCCGAGGGCCTCAA
>DASSJW010000433.1:0-3814 GCA_035690995.1 Xanthobacteraceae bacterium | reverse complement strand
TCGATCCGGGCGCCACGCCCTTCTCCAGCACGGCATGCAGGTCGCCGCGGTGGATATTGGCGTAGGGTCCGCCGAACCGGGCCTCGCTCTCCGCGTCGAACTCGATCTTGTACATGGTCTCGCCGGTGTCCCAGGCCCGGCTGATATAGCAGTCCGCCTTGATCCCGATGTCGACGACCATCCGCTCGAGGCCGAGACGGCGAAGCACTTTCGTAACATTGGCGCTGAGGATGATTCCGGCGCCGATGCGGGAAAAGGCGGGCGCCTGCTCGTAGACGGTGACCGAAAAGCCCGCGCGCTGCAGAAAGCCCGCGACGGTCATCCCACCAAGCCCGGCACCGACGACCGCAATCCGCGTCTTCCGATCCATTGCCGATCCGCCGTGCCGCGATGACCGAGCCTAATATGCGCGAGATTTTTTTGCCAACGTGCAAACTTTGGATATGGATATGGATATGGATCGTGATCCAGGAGCGCGTTGATCGAAGTCGATCCGCGGTTCGCTCGAAGCGAGATCGGCGATGACGCTGCGCGGACACAGATCAGAGGCGGTGTCGACTTGGCGATGCACGCTGTAAGGTATCCGCAGGGTAGCGGCCCGAGCCCGGGACACGGCCCGCGAGGTCGCTGATGATCCGGGCGCGGTGGGTCAAAATGACCGCAGGGTTGGAGATGTAAGCCGCGTCCTTGGCACGAGACTTGAATGTAAAAACGTGATTTGCCGCTTGGGGGAGCCTGGTGCCCCCGCACAGGAGGTCATCGCATGTTTCAGGTCCTTCCCGGCCGCTGCTCCATCCGTTGCGCGATCGCAGGGCTGGCGCTCGTGGGTCTGCAGGGCACGCCCGCCGACGCCCAGAAGCGCGACGTGAGCTTCCGGCTCGACTGGATTTACCAGGGCCCGAACGCCGGCTTCATGGTCGCCAAGGACAAGGGCTTCTACGACGAGGCCGGCCTCAACGTGGACATGGGACCGGGAAAAGGCTCAGGCAGCACGGCCCAGCTGATCGCCAGCAAAACCAGCCAGTTCGGCTTCGCCGATGGCTTTGTGATCGGAGCGGGCGTCGCCAAGGGCATGGAGCTGGTCATGGTCGCCTCCATGTACCGGCGCAATCCGACCGCCGCCATCGTGCTCACGGAATCGGGCATCAAGACGCCGAAGGAACTGGAGGGCAAGACGATCGGAATCGCGCCGGGCGGCACCCAGTTCCAGCAATGGCCGGCTTTCGTCAAAGGCTGCAAGCTCGACGGCGACAAGATCAAGGTCATCAATGTCGATCCCGCCGGCACGGTGCCCGCGCTGGTGGCAGGAAAGGTGCAGGCGGTTGCAAGCTACGCGCAGGGCGCGGTTCCAGGGATCGAAATCCGCTCCAAGAAGGCCGTGACATCGTTCTACTACGCCGACTGCGGCGTCACCGCCGTGAGCAACGGCATCATCGTGCACAAGGATTTGCTGAAGCAGGATCCGGAACTGATCCGCACCTTCGTCAAGGCAACCTTGAAAGGATTTCTTTATTCGCACCAGCATCCCGACGAGGCCGTGGCCATCACCAAGAAGTTCGCACCCGAGATCGTGCCGGAGATCACGAAGCGCGAGCTCGAAATGTCGTTCCTTAACTGGCAGACTCCCAACACCGCGGGCAAGCAGATGGGATGGATGTCCGACAAGGACTGGGACTCGACGGTGGAGACGCTGAAGCTCTACGGCGGAGTGACGACTCCGCTGAAAGCGTCCGACCTCTACACCAACGATTTCATTCCGGCCGGAAGCGAATTCGCCACACCGCCGATAAAGTAAGAACTAAATGGAGACGGCGAACCGCGGCGCGCGCGAACTGACCGGAATTCGGGAGGTCCCGTGGACGATAGGCGGCCTGCAAGCCTGTGCAATGACACTCTGGCCGATGTAACGCATGGCTAGTGTCGCAAAGGACATGCGGATCCTGCCGGCCGAAACGGCCCGGTCGGAGCCGGAGGAATCGCCCTATCTCGAGTTCAGGGAGCTGTCGAAGATCTACGCGACCGACGATGGCCCGGTCCGGGCGCTCGACGGTATTTCCATCGGCCAGCGCAAGCGGGAGTTTCTGTCGATCCTGGGTCCCAGCGGCTGCGGCAAAAGCACGCTGCTGATGATCGCAGCCGGGCTTCTTCCGGCATCCCACGGCCAGGTGTCGGTGCAGGGTCAGCGCATCGGCGCGCCGCGCACGGATGTCGGGATCGTGTTCCAGAACCCGGTGCTGCTGGAGTGGCGGACCGCGCTCGGCAACATCATGCTGCAGGCCGAAGCGCGCAAGCTCGATCGGAGCGCGGCCGAGCGGCGCGCCTACGAGCTCTTGGACTCCGTCGGGCTGAAAGGCTTCGAGCACAAGTTTCCGGACCAGCTGTCGGGCGGCATGCGGCAGCGGGTTTCGATCTGCCGTGCGCTGATCCACAATCCGCCGCAGCTGCTGATGGATGAACCGTTCGGCGCGCTCGATGCGCTGACGCGCGACCAGCTCGTGCTCGATATCCAGCGCATCTGGAACGAGGCGCGCATGACGGTTCTGTTCATCACCCACAGCGTGCCCGAGGCGGTGTTCCTGTCTGACCGGGTGATCGTGATGACGCCGCGACCGGGGCGGATCGACCAGGTCATCGATATCGATCTGCCCCGGCCACGCACGCTCGCCATGCGCGAGACCCCGGAGTTCACCGGATACAACCGGCAAATTCTCGATCTGCTTCTGGCGCGTGGCGTGCTACGCGAACGTTGAGGGCGAACGACCATGGCACATGCACCTGGAACGAGCCCGCGCACCGACACCCACGAGCATCTGTCGATCGAAGAGGTCGAGGCGCGCGAAAAGGACCGCCGTGCCCGCCACCAATCCCATGACCGGATCGCGGCGGTGCTGTATCCGGTCGCGACCATGGTCGGGGTCATCGTGCTGTGGGAGGTCGGGGTGCGCGCGTTCGGCGTTCCGAGCTTCCTGGCGCCGCCGCCGAGCCAGGTCGTGGCCACCATCATCGAGCACGGCAATCTGGTACTGAGGAACACCTGGGTCACCACCGTGGAAATCATGCTGGGATATCTCACCAGCATCGTCATCGGCGTGCCGCTGGCGTTCGGTATTTTCATGTGGCCGTCGTTCTCACGAACCGTGCTGCCGCTGCTGATCTCGTCGCAGGCCATTCCGAAGGTGGCGATCGCGCCGCTGCTTCTGGTGTGGTTCGGATTCGGCCTGCTGCCGAAGGTGCTGGTGGCGTTCCTGATCGCGTTCTTCCCGATTGTCATCAGCACCGCGGTCGGCCTTGCCTCGATCGAACCGGAGAAGATCTATCTGGCCCGTTCGATGGGTCTCGGCGCGACCGCGACCTTCTTCAAGATTCGCCTGCCCAATGCGCTGCCGTCGATTTTCGCCGGGTTGAAGATTTCCATCACGCTGGCGGTCGTCGGCGCCGTCGTGGGCGAATTCGTCGGCGGCGAAGCCGGCCTCGGCTACATGCTGATGGTGGCGAATGGCAGCATGGACACGCCGTTGCTATTCGCCGGGCTGATCGCGCTGACGATCCAGGGGGTGGTGCTTTACGCCCTGGTCGAATGGGCCGAGCGTCTGGCCATTCCGCGCCGGTCCACGGCGGCGACCGCCGCCTTGCAATCGGTGACGGGTTAGCGCGTCGAGCAAGGAGATCTCAGGCGGAAGGCCGCCTGGTCGCCTGAAAGGTCCACACCATGACCGGTCACAGGGGCCGCGCGTCAAGTCGACTCAATCCATCTGAAATCCGCTCGACTTGACGATCGGCGCCCATCGCTGCAATTGCTCCGCGATCAACGCCG
>DASSJW010000432.1:0-2407 GCA_035690995.1 Xanthobacteraceae bacterium | reverse complement strand
GGTGGGGGCGATCGGCAGACGCCCGGAGACCGCGAACAGCACGATTTCGGCCGCGACCCCGAGCGCCCAGAGCGCTGCGATCGCGGTGCCGTCAAGGCCGGCCGCCCGCCAGTCGAGGGCGGAGAAGCCGTAATAGACCGCGTGGCTCGCCTGGATGAGACTGGCCGCTGCCGCCACCGCGAGAAAAGCCGGGTCGCGCCACACGCCGCTGGCGGACGATAATCCCGCGTCCGCTGCGCTGCCGGGATGCGCGGCCAGCGGCGTCAGCGTGCATGCGGCCGCCGCCGTGATCGCCGCGGCGGCGACGATCAGCCAGATCAGGTCAACCGCGGCAGTGACATCGAGCAGGAGGCCGGCGCCGAAACTGCCGACGATGAACGCGGCCGAGCCCCACATGCGCACCGGGCCGTAGGCGCGGCCGAGGCGGCCGAGCCCGCGGAGCGCGTAGGCGTCCGCCAGCGGCATGATCGGCGTGTAGAACACCGACGCGAATATGAAAGCCACCGCGATGGCAACGGCGCCCTGCGCGAGACCGACTGCGCCATAGCCGACAACCGCGCCAGCGGCCGCGAGCACGATCGCCAGCCGCAGGGCGTCGTGCCGGTCGGCGCCGCGCGTGGTGATCGGGATCGCGAACACGCGCACGATCATCGGGATCGCGAGCACGATCCCGATCATGTCGGCATCGAGGCCTTTGGCCGCGAGCCAGACCGGCAGGAACGGCAATTGCACGCCGAGCGCAACGAACAGCGCGGCGTAAAACAGCGCCAGCCGCAATGCAAACGCGGCGCCGAGCTCGGGCGAGGAGTGATGCGGGACGGGAGATGCGTCGCGGCCGTCTGCGCTCCGGCCTCGGTCGTCGGTCTTCAGTCTAGGCCACCAGCCGATAGAATAATTCAGGATCGACGTTGCCGCCCGACAAGACCGCAACGGCGACCTTGCCCTTGACGTCGAGCTTCCCCGACAGCAGCGCCGCAAGCGCGACCGCGCCTCCGGGCTCCACCACCAGCTTGAGCTCGCGGAAAGCAAAGGCGACCGCGGCTGTCACTTCCTGATCGCTGACGGCCACGCCGGCGCCGACCAGGGTGCGATTGATTGCGAAAGTAAGCTCGCCGGGCGTTTGCGCCATCAAGGCATCGCAGATGGTGCCGGTGAGCGCGGGGTTGCGTTCGCGCCGCCCGCTCTTGAACGAGCGGGCGTGATCGTCGAAGCCCTCGGGCTCCGCGGTATACAGGCGCGCTTGCGGCATGCGCGCCTTGACCGCGAGCGCGATCCCGGCGGTCAGCCCGCCACCCGAGGCCGTCACTGCGACCACGTCCGCCACCAGCCCCTGCGCCGTGAGATCCTCGACAATCTCGCGGCCGGTGGTGCCCTGCCCCGCGATCACGAGCGGATCGTCATAGGGCGGCACCAGCGCGGCATGGCGCTTGGCTGCGATCTCGAGCGCGATGACCTGGCGGTCGTCCCGGGCGCGGTCATAGAGCACGACCTCGGCGCCCAAAGCCGCGGTGCGCTCGCGCTTCGGACGCGGCGCATCCGCGGGCATGACGATCACCGCCGGCATGCCGAGAAGGCGCGCCGCCGCCGCGACGCCCTGGGCGTGGTTGCCCGAAGAGAATGCCACCACCCCGCCGGCGCGTTCTGCCATAGGGATCGACGACACTTTGTTGTACGCGCCGCGAAATTTGAACGAGCCAGTGCGCTGAAGGGTCTCCGCCTTGAGAAATATCCGCGCGCCGGTGAGTGCGTCCAGCACCGGCGAGGTCACCAGCGGGGTGCGCAAAGCAATGCCCGCCAGCCGTAACGCGGCGGCGTCGACGTCGGCTGCGGTCGGCAGAGCCGGGCTGGGCGATGGCTGCTGCATCGCAACGACGGTAGCGCCGCGATGGCCTGCGGGGCAAGGGTACTCAAGCGGCAATATCGGCTTCGTGATCCTTTCGGGCGGGGAACCGCGGCCAGCCTGCGCGGCTGCGATCGGCATGCTGGGAACCCCGCGCGTTGCGTCTTGCACACGGACTACGCGTCATACGCATGTCACGGCGCGCGTGACATAGCTCGCGCATGACGATCGCGCTTTGGGCTGTCGGAGCGTATTGCATCCTCGCCGCCGCCGCTCACCTAGGCAGCATTGTGATCGTGGCACGCCGCTGCCGCAAAGGCGGTCGCATTCCGGCTCCCATGGAGAGAAAAACGGCACTCGGCGTGCTGGGATTGACCCGCTTTCTGCGGCGGCGCGGTCTTCACTTGGGCAAGGGACGTCTGCGGAGCGTCGCCAGCGCGGCCTCGGCCGCACCCGGAGTCAGTCTGGTTCGACCGATCTGCGGCCTCGAAAACCACATCGAGGAAACGCTGGAATCAGCCTTCCACCTCGACTATCCGCGCTACGAGATCATCTTTTGCGCCGCCG
>DASSJW010000431.1:0-3117 GCA_035690995.1 Xanthobacteraceae bacterium | reverse complement strand
CAATCCGCTCTGGGTGAAACTTGATCGAGTCGTGCACGCGGAATTCGGCATCGAAAGGCTGTTCCTCGTGTCGCATGGGCGGCGGCTGGCGATCGCCGGTTGTCTCGGGCCTCAGGAAAAGGAGAGCTTCGCACTGGCGCTCTCGGCGGCGCTCGGCGAGGCCAAGCGCGGGCCGACCCGGACGGTGTTCGACTAACCCTGATCCGGCAGAAAACGGGTGGGCGGGGCGGTCTCCGCGCCCTAGATGGGGGAGAGCAAATGATGGAGACATCCATGCTCTCACCCGATCGCGTCCATAATATCGATCCGCTCAGCCGCGATGCCGCCGACTACGAGATCGTGCGCCGCGCCATCGCATTCGTGTCCGAGCGCTGGCGGGCGCAGCCGGAGATCGAGGCGATCGCGGCAGCGTCCGGCGTCAGCGCCGGTGATCTTCACCATCTGTTTCGCCGCTGGGCCGGGATCACACCCAAGGCCTTCCTGCAGGCACTCACCCTCGACCATGCCCGCCGGCTGCTGCGGGATTCCGCCAGCGTGCTTGACGCCTCGTTCGAAGTCGGCCTGTCCGGACCGGGGCGGTTGCATGATCTCTTCGTCACCCACGAAGCGATGTCGCCGGGGGAATGGAAATCGGGCGGCGACGGGCTGACCATGTCCTATGGCTTTCACCCCTCTCCGTTCGGCACCGCGCTGGTGATGACGACCGAGCGCGGACTTGCCGGACTTGCCTTCGCCGACCCCGGCGAGGAACAGGCCGCGCTCTTCGACATGCAAGGCCGTTGGCCCCAGGCGAGGATCGTCGAGGACCGCGCCGGCACCGCCCCGCTCGCCGGCCGCATCTTCGATCCCAGGCTGTGGCGCGCCAACCGGCCGCTGCGCGTCGTGCTCATCGGCACCGATTTCGAAGTGCGGGTGTGGGAGACGCTGCTCAAGATTCCTTTGGGCCGGGCAATGACCTATTCCGACATCGCCGCGAAGCTCCAGGCGCCCAAAGCCGCGCGCGCGGTGGGCGCCGCGGTGGGAAAGAATCCGGTCTCCTTCGTGGTGCCTTGCCACCGGGTGCTGGGAAAAAGTGGCGACGTCACCGGTTATCACTGGGGCCTCACCCGCAAGCGCGCCATGCTGGGCTGGGAGATGGGGCGCGTCACCGCCGCCTAGCCTTCGTCCAGATAGTGTGGCGCATTTGACGTTCCTATCAGTAATGGCCGCGAATCCTTCATAGGAACGTCAAATGCAAAGCCACACTAGAATCATGACTTGCTAGTGTCCCTTTGTTTCCGACGTTCGTAAAAGCGGGTGCTGCGAGATGATACGAACGTCGGAAACGCGACACTAGGAGTGACGAAGCACTGCGGCTGGTGACCTCCTATCGCGCGACGTCGGCCACGTTCAGGGCGGGGGTCGCGGCACGGGCGAAATCGCCCTTGCGATAGGCCGCGAGCGTTTCCGCATTCTGCTGATCCATGAAGTCGGCCAGTTTGGCATAGGTCACGCAGCGCACTTCGGGCAGACCGCAGACCGTGCGCGCAAACGACTTGAGCGCCTCGTTGTAGGCCCCGCCCTGATAGCCTGTGAAGTGGTGCCCGATGTGGAGCGGCGCCCGATTGCCCGCGTAATTGACCTTGAAGTAGTGCAGATATGTCTGCAGCGTCTGTTCGCGGGCGGCTTCGTAGCGGCGCGGGTCGGTCGCGGCGCGCGACTGCGCCACGAAGAAATTGTAGTCCATCGACAGGGTGCCCTTGCCCGAACCTTGAATCCTCAGCATGGCGAGGTTGAATCGCCAGATGCCGTCGATCCGTTCGGGCCAAGCGTCGGCGTAGCCGACGCCGCTGGTGTCGTAGCGAAAGCCGTTGGCCTTGAGCGCGCCGTACAGGCCGGGCCCTTGGCGAGATAGGGGGCGCGGAATCCGATCACGTCGCTGGCCGAAAACGCCAACCGCGATTCGGCGAGCCCGTTGTTCGGCCCGACATTGTTCACGATATCGCCAAACGCACGAAACTCCTTTTCCCAATCGCCGGTCGACCATGCGGCACCGTTGAAGTGCCCGACCGCGTGCGAGGCGATTTCGTGCCCGTTGCGGTAGAGATCGTTGACATAATCGACGCGCTTGCGAACCTGCTCGGGCGTACCGCCGAAATTGATGCGGGAGTAGCCGCGCCGCTGATGCGGACCTTCATAGATGTTGCGCTTGCCGTCGGCGATGAAGTTGATCCCGCTGACAAAGAAGGTGAAGTGGACACGGTCGCCGTCGCGGTTCATTTCGGCGGCAAAGTCGGTCAGCTCCTGCCACCGCTCGAGCTCGGTGCAGTTGTCGAACGCCATGACGATGAATTGCGGTGGGCGATCGACGCCCGCGTGCGTCGGCACGGCGTGCGTCAACAACAGGCCCAACGCGGCGGCAAACATCCGCGCGGTCAATCCAGCCCCCCGACCGAAAGTGACTCAGCGGCGCTAGTCTATGTGATTCGCGGCATCGGATTGATGAGCCCCACAGGATCCACTTGCTGCACGCGCAGAATTTGTAGTCGTGTGACACGAAAGGCACGCACGGTCCGCCAAGCTCCATCGTCGAAACCGGCGCGAGCGATCCGCGGCCGTGCGGCTGGTTGACGATAAAGCCGCGATCCCACACAACCCTCCTGAACGCTGCGGGTCGGCGGCTTGCCGGGGCCTCGCAAGACACAGGGAAGGTTGAGATGCAGAGGCGTCGTCCGGTGATGCTGGTCGTGCTCGACGGCTGGGGCTGGCGCGACGATGCGGCCGACAACGCCATCCGGCAGGCGCACACGCCCACGTTCGACCGGCTGTGGGCAAGCTGTCCCCACGCCTTCCTGCGCACGTCGGGCAGGGAAGTCGGCCTGCCCCCGGGGCAGATGGGGAATTCCGAGGTCGGACATCTCAACATCGGCGCGGGCCGGCTGGTGATGCAGGATCTGCCGCGCATCAACGACGCGATCGCGCACGGCGACATAGAAGGCGCGCCGGCAATGCAGGCCCTGATCCAACGCCTGCGCGAAACCGGCGGCACCTGCCACCTCATGGGATTGGTATCGCCCGGCGGCGTGCACTCGCATCAGGATCACGCGGCCGCGCTCGCCGAAATCCTTACGCGGGCGA
>DASSJW010000430.1:0-23582 GCA_035690995.1 Xanthobacteraceae bacterium | reverse complement strand
GACTGACGGGCGAGTGATCGTTTCGGTTTCCCCGCAGGAAGGATTTCAGCACCAGTTTTCAGAGCTGGACACGCTCGGTTTGGATCGGCCCGAAAGCAAATGCAAGCTCAAGTGAATCCGATAATCCGGAGTACGGGCGTGTGGCGTCCCGGCCTGTTCTGCGCGGGCCTGTTGGTCCTGCTTGGCACCCAGGCAAGCGCCTACACCGCCTATGTGTCGAATGAAAAAAACAACACGGTCAGCGTGATCGATACCGACAAATTTCAAGTGGTGAAGACAATCAAGGTCGGCCAGAGGCCGCGCGGCATCGAGCTGACCAAGGATGGAAAATTCATCCTGGTGGCGGTAGGCGACGACGACACCATTCAGATGATCGATGCAACCACCCACGAAATCGTCGCCACCCTGCCGTCCGGGCCGGACCCGGAGTTGTTTACCCAGGATCCGGCCGGCAAGATCCTGTACGTGGCGAACGAGGACGCCAACACCGTCACGATCATCGACCTGGAAAAGAAAGTGCCGCTCGGCGAGGTGCAAGTCGGGGTCGAGCCTGAAGGCATGGGCATCAGCCCGGACGGCAAGATCCTGGTCAACACCTCCGAGACGACCAACATGGCGCATTTCATCGACACCGCCACGCGCCAGATCGTCGCCAATGTGCTGGTCGACTCGCGTCCTCGCTTTGCCGAGTTCAAGCACGACGGCTCGGAGCTTTGGGTATCCTCCGAGGTCGGCGGAACGGTGAGCGTCATCGACCCCGTCAAACGCGAAGTGACCAAGAAGGTCGCCTTCGACATTGCCGGCTTGCGCAAGGAGGCGATCCAGCCGGTCGGGATCAACATCACCAAGGACGGCAAGACCGGATTCGTGGCGCTTGGGCCGGCCAATCGCGTGGCCGTTATCAATGGCGCAACTCACGAGGTTCAGAAATATCTGCTCGTCGGGCAGCGTGTCTGGCACTTGGCATTCACACCGGACGAGAAATATCTCCTGACCACCAACGGCGTCTCGAACGACGTATCCGTCATCGACGTCGCCAGCCTCAAGGTGATCAAGACGATCCAGGTCGGCGAACTGCCTTGGGGAATCGCGATCTCGCAGCGGTAAGATCGCGCCCCGGTTTGCCTCACGATCGACGCGGAACATTATGCACGCAATGAACAGCATCGAGCCGCCTGCGGTCGCGATCGAGGGCGTCAGCCACTCCTACGGCCCGCGCCAAGCTCTCGATAACGTCAGCGTCTCGATCGCACCCTCGACATTCGCGGTTCTCCTGGGCCTCAACGGAGCCGGCAAGAGCACGTTGTTCTCCCTGATGACCCGTCTCTACGCGGTTCAACGCGGTCATATCCGCATTTTTGGCTATGACGTCGGGACCGCTGCGAGCGAAGCCCTGCGCATGATCGGCGTCGTATTCCAGCCGCGCACCCTCGACCTCGATCTCTCCGTCGTCCAGAACCTGACCTATCATGCGGCGCTGCACGGCATCGGCAACCACGAAGGCCGAAAGCGTGCCGATGACCTTCTGGCCCGCATTGCGCTGTCCGAGCGGGCCAAAGACAAGGTGCGCAACCTGTCCGGGGGTCAGATGCGACGTCTCGAAATCGCGCGCGCGTTGCTGCACCGGCCGCGCCTGCTCGTTCTCGACGAGCCCACGGTCGGTCTCGACATCAAATCCCGGGCCGACATCATCGGTCACGTGCGCCACCTCGTCGCCGCAGAAGGCGTTTCGGTTCTTTGGGCCACGCATCTCATCGATGAAGTCGCCGACGGCGATGATGTCATCGTGCTGCATCACGGCCGGGTTCTCGCGCATGGCGCCGTCGCCAACATGGTGCGGACCCTGGGCGTGCCAGACATGCGCACCGCGTTCACCCGGCTCACGCAAGAATGCCCGTCGCAAACCGAAAGCCAGGCGTCATGAGCGTCGAGTTGGCCACACCGGTTCGACCGACCGGCTTCTCGCCGCTGCAATATGCGATCTGCCTCAAGGGGATCGTTTGGCGGGAAGGACTGCGCTTCCTGCATCAGCGCGAACGGTTCGTAGCCTCGCTGGTCCGCCCCCTGGTCTGGCTGTTCATCTTCGCCACCGGCTTTCGACAAGTGCTCGGCGTATCCATCATCCCGCCCTATGAAACATATGTGCTGTACGAAGTTTATATCACGCCAGGCCTGATGCTTCTGATCCAGCTGTTCAACGGGATGCAGTCCTCGCTGTCGATGGTCTACGATCGGGAGATGGGTAACATGCGCACGCTGCTCGTAAGCCCGCTGCCGCGATGGTATCTGCTCTCCTCGAAGCTCGTGGCCGGCATGGTCGTGTCGCTTCCGCAGGTCTACACCTTTCTCGCGATTGCCTGGTTCTGGGAGATCGAAGCGCCGCCCATCGGCTACGTTGCGATATTACCGGCCTTGGTCTTGTCCGGCCTCATGCTCGGCGCGCTCGGCATGCTCATGTCGTCGGTCAGCAAGCAACTCGAGAACTTTGCCGGCGCGATGAATTTTGTAATCTTCCCGATGTTCTTCGCCTCCTCCGCACTCTATCCATTGTGGCGGGTGAAAGAAGGAAGCCCTCTTCTTTACTACATATGCGAAATCAATCCGTTCACCCATGCGGTCGAACTGGTGCGATTTGCGCTCTACGGCCAGGTCAATTGGGTTTCGCTCGCGGTGGTCGGGGGCTGCACGATCGTGTTCATGGTCGGGGCGATCTTCGCCTATGATCCATCGCGAGGATTGTTGGCGCGGCGCGGCGAGCCGGGAGGCGCTGCATGAAAGGTTGGCTCTTCGTCATGGCGACTGTGCTGGGGTCGCAAGGCACTGTGCTTGCCGCCGATCCGCGCTACCCCGATTGGCCGTGCAACCAGATCAAGGTGCCTGAGATGTCGGTGGCCGCAGTGTGGGCGGGCCCTCCTGTCGATGACGTCGCGAACGTGTGGGAGCAGGATGCAGCGATCAGGGATCTCGTCGTACGCCTCGCGGCGCGGCGCACGCCGCTCGAAGACGCGCAAAGAATGATCTCGGACGCCATCACCGGTGACGCAGCCGAGCGACAACACAAAGCAAAACTTATTTTCGCAGGCCTGTTCAAGGCGCTCAACCACGAGCGCAGTGAGGTCATGAACGGGATCGAGCGGTTCTCGCGCAAGCAAAGGGAATTTGCCGACCAAGTCCGATCGACGATCCTTCAGCTTCGGGAGCTGCAGGACATGCCGGGTCACGACCAGAGCAAAGTCGACGAACTGGTCAGCCGCGTCGAATGGGACACGCGCATTTTCGATGAGCGAAGCAAGACCATCGGCTACGTCTGCGAGGTGCCCGTTCTGATCGAGCAACGCCTGTTCGCGCTTGCCCGCGCCATCCAGCAAGCGCTCGAATAGCTTACTGACCGGGGTGCGGAGCCGGGGCAGCCTCTTCCAGTGGAAGTCCAGCCTCCTGCCAGCCGTCAGTGCCGTCGGGATACCAGGCGACGTTGGAATAGCCCCACGAAATCGCCCGTTTGGCCGCGTTCCACGACATCCAGCAGTCTCTGAGACAGTAGATCACGAGGAGCCTGCCGCGATCGCCGCCCGTGAGCCGCTCCAGGCCGGCCCGCAGATAGTCCTCCGTGGCAGCCGAGAGCGCGCCGTACCCCGTGTCCGCGAGCCAAGTGCTGCCTGGAATATTCAGCCGCTGCTTCCCCCGCCAAATCGTTCCTGCGGGAAGATTGGCCGGGCGCGCAACGTACGGCATGACATCGACGAAGGCTCCGGCTCCGGCTCGCCAGATGGCCTGCGCTTGAGCGGTCGTGATCACTTGGGCACCGCTCAACGCGGCGGGTGTCGGCGCGCGATAGTCCTCATTACGGTAGGCTTCCGGCTCGACGCCTTGCGCGTCGCCACGCGACGCAATGCCTGCCAGCGCCAATGCCCCCGATAGAACCACACCGCCTACCCTGAGGATCATGGCCTACTTTGCATTCGAATCCGCGGCGATCGGTCGATCATTGTCGTCGAGCAACGGCACCCCGTAATTCTGCAAGAGCTTGTTGATGGCCGGCTGGTTGTCCGCAATCATCCGGTTGAGCAAGCGCTTCCAGTCCTGATCGGCGAAACGCACCCCCATCGCGATGCGGTACGCAAGGCGCGGACCGGTCGTCTCCTTGACCAGGGGCACGACCTGCATCGGAGAGCGCGCCTGTTGCGCATAGTATCCGGCCATCGGTCCCCAGAGCACGCCCACATCGACGTCTCCGGTCTCAAGGTCGTGCATCATGGCAGCGCCTGAAGAATCGACGCGCGTATCGACGACGAGCGGATAAGGCTTGGCGTTGGCCATCAGACCATTGGTCGCCATGTTGTTGCCGGGCGGGGTGCCGGCCACGATGCCGATGCGTTTGCCCTTGAGGCGCGCATCCTCCAGGGTGTCCACGCCTTCCAGGCCCTGACCCTGCTTGAACACGAGCGCGTAGGCCGTGCGGTAGTAGGGATTGGTGACCTGGACCAGGTCATCGCCTTGCGGCGCGCCCATGATGACGTCGCATCGGTGCGCGGCAAGCGTATTGCGGACGAAGCCGGGGGCCTGTGGATACCAGGTATAGGTCAGCCCTTTCCCGAGCTTGTCGGCCAGTAGCTCGGCGACCTTGTTCTCGAAGCCCTCGCCCTTCTCGGTCGAGAACGGCAGGTTGTGCGGGTCGGCACAAACTCTCAGCGCCTTGGGGTCGATCAGCTCGAGCGACGACTGGGGACGCTCCAAGACCTGCGCGAATGAGGGTCCCGTGACCAGCGTTCCCGCAACCGCGCAGCCCGCGCACACGGCAAGCTGCATCGCCCAATCGCCGACGGCGAGCATCGCCACGACCGACGATCGCTTTTGCACCCTATCGCCGAACCACCGCAACCGGAGCTGCCGCCCCGGCGGAGGCGAGCGCTCAGCCCGGCTGGCCGAGACAGCTGTTCTCGGACTTGGTGACCGAAGCGGGCTTGTCTTCATGTTTTTGTGGGCGTCCGCGAGGAATGGCGTCATTGGCACGAGCCCGGAGATAGACAAAGATGTCGTCGAGGTAACACATGACGTTGGGATTGGTGCCGAACGAAGGCATTACGCTCTCCTGCGCCGTGTTCACGTTCTTGCGCCCGTTCACCACCACGTTGGAGAAGTCGGGGAAGCTGATCGTCTTCAACGAATTGCTCAGGGCCGGGGCGTAGGTCGATCCTTCGCCGTCGGGGCCGTGGCACACATGGCAATCGGAGTGATAGCGGCGAAAGCCGGAATAGGTTGACCAATCCACCGTGCCGTCGCTCTGAACCTTGTAGGTCGGATTGCCCTCCTTGTCGTAATACTTGCCGTCCTCGCTCTTGACCGCCGCGGGATCGCCGGATCCGTCCCCGAACGCCAGACCGGCGCCGACAACAAGGGGGGCGCCGGCTAGCACGATAGCCGCGATAAGGTATCTCACGAGCATGTCCTCTTGCGCTGGCTTTTCTGTCGAAGCCACCCGGACCCTCTTCCCGGCGCGCACCTTGCGGGCGCGCGCCGGCGATCCATTAGGGTTGGCTTGCGATCGACCGGATCAGTTTCCGGGCAGCGCAAACACCGTGAGCTGACCACCGAGCGAGGTGTAATTGCGCAGGGCGGCGTAGCCACCGACAGCGCCCAAGCCAGCAGTCGGATCCGTCAGGCCCGCTGCGAGACCGATACCGGCCCAGCCGCCAACGCCCGAGAGGATTGCGATGTACTGCTTGCCGCCTTGTTCGTAGGTCGTCACGTTTCCGATGATGCCGGACGGGGTCTTGAACTTGTAGAGTTCCTTGCCGGTCTTGGCGTCAACGGCCTTGAGATAGCCTTCCAGCGTCCCGTAGAACACCACGCCGCCTGCCGTCGCCAGAGCGCCCGACCAGACCGAGAACTGTTCTGGCAGCGACCAGACGATTTTGCCGGTGCGGGCATCCCAGGCAATGAAGTTGCCCATGTTGGTTTTGCCGGGCGGCGGATACATCGACAGCGTCGCCCCGACATAGGGCTGGCCGGCGGTATAGCTCACGCGGAACGGCTCATAGTCCATGCAGACGTGATTGGTCGGCACGTAGAACAGACCGGTGTCTGGAGAGAACGCGGCCGGCTGTTCGTCCTTGGTCCCGAGCGCTGCCGGACAGATGCCCTTGGAGTTGACGTCCTGGCCGTTGTGCTCCGTCGAGTACTGGGGCACGACCAGCGGACGTCCGTAGGTCTTGGAGTTCTTGTCCATGTCGACCTTGGTCGCCCAGTTGACCGTCGGGTCGTATTTTTCGGCCACCAGGAGCTCGCCGTTGGCACGGTCGAGCGTATAGCCAAAGCCGTTGCGGTCGAAGTGAACGAGAATCCTGCGGTTTGTCCCGCCGATGTTCTGATCGGCGAGGATCATCTCGTTGACGCCGTCGTAGTCCCATTCGTCGTGGGGCGTCATCTGGTAGACCCAGCGCGCCACACCGGTGTCGGGATTGCGTGCCCAGATCGTCATCGACCACTTGTTATCGCCCGGGCGCTGCTTCGGATTCCAGGTCGAGGGATTGCCCGAGCCATAGTACAGGAGGTCGAGCTGGGGATCGTAGGAGATCCAGCCCCACGTGCAGCCGCCGCCGATCTTCCACTGGTCGCCCTGCCAGGTCTTGAGGCTCGAATCTTTGCCGATCGGCTTGCCCAATTCCGTGGTCTTCTCGGGATCGACCAGCAGTTGGTCATCCGGACCTTCCGAGTAGCCCCGCCAGACCCGCCGGCCGGTCTTGAGATCGTAGGCGGTCATGTGACACTGCACGCCGAACTCGCCGCCCGAAATGCCGATCAGAACCTTGTCCTTGATCACCATCGGGGCCGAGGTCCCGGTCTCGCCCTTCGACGGATCACCGTTCTTCATCTGCCAGACGACCTTGCCGGTCTTGGCATCGAGCGCGACCAGGGTGGTGTCCGCTTGGTGCAGGAAGATCTTGCCGTCGGCATAGGCGAGGCCGCGATTGACAGTGTCGCAACACATCACCGGGATGACGTTCGGATCCTGCTTGGGCTCGTATTTCCAGAGGATCTTGGACTCGTTCTTCAGATCGAGCGCGTAGACCGGATTGGGGAACGGTCCATGGACATACATGACGTCGCCGATGACCAGCGGCCCGCCTTCGTGGCCGCGCAGAACGCCGGTCGAGAACGTCCACGCCACCTGCAGCTTGCCGACGTTGTCGGCCGTGATCTGCTTGAGCTGAGAGTAACGCTGGTTAGCGTAATTGCCCGTCGGCATCACCCATTCCTTTGGGTTCTGCGACATTTTTATGAGTTCTTCGTTCGCGTTTGCAGCGCCGGCAGCGAACGCTGCAACGGCGCCTAAACAGGTCGTGAGCAGCAAATTGCGCATCAGAGTCCTCCCTGCGACCGTCGTCGAGGGTTGACCGACACACAGGCACTCAGTGCCGCGGTCGGCACCCATTTGATGGGAAGAGCTTCCGGCAGCGTGTCACAGCGTTGCGAGGCACAAGGGGCACATGCGCTCGCGCCCCGCCTAGCTTACGAAGAAACGTCAGGATTCCCTTTGACCTGACGTTCTTGAAGCCGGAAACCGTAGCGAAAGTCTATGCTCGCCTCTGACCGACCGCAACAAAAAGATTCGGGACAATCGGACGCTGGATGCCAAGTTCCGCATCACATGGAGGCACTGGCACACCCACAAGGTCCTCTCCACGATTATGATCCATGCTGATCGGATAATGAGGTTCCGACGGTATTAACCAGCCGCGAAAGGCAAGCGCATGGGTAGCCGGGTGATCGGCGTTGCCGCGACAGTCATGCTCGCTGCCGGCGGGATGCATTTCACTGCCCACGCGCCGCTGCCGGCCCTCGCCCACCTGCGACCGATTGCTATTGCCCACGCGCAAGGAATTCCGGCGCCGCTCGCGGTGTCCGAAGTGGCGCCAGGGATCTTCGTTCACGTCGGCGCCCTGGCGCTCATGAGCCGCGACAATGAAGGCGCCATTGCCAACGTGGCATTCGTCATCGGCGGCGACGCCGTTGCGGTGATCGATACCGGCGGCAGCGCCCTTCAGGGCCGCAGGCTGCTGGCCGCGATCCGCGTGCGGACGACCAAGCCGATCCGCTACGTGATCAACACCCATGTGCATCCCGACCACGTTTTTGGCAATGCAGCATTCCAGGACGAAGGCGCGGTCTTCCTCGGCCACCGAAACCTGCCGCGCGCGCTTGCGGCACGCGGACAATTCTACCTGGACACCTTCCGACGATCGATGGGCGAGGAACTCATGGAGGAGACGACGATTGTCCCCCCACAACAACTGGTGGCCGACGAGGTGAAGGTCGACCTGGGACAACGTCTTTTGACCGTGCGGGCTTGGCCGGTGGCCCACACCGACAACGACCTGACCGTCCTTGATGAGGAATCTGGCACCCTGTTTGCGGGCGATCTTGTCGTCACGCAGCACGTGCCCGTGCTCGACGGCAGCATCCTGGGATGGCTGGCGGCAATGGATGAACTGGCGCGCATCCCGGCGCGGCGGGTCATTCCCGGCCACGGGCCCGCGATCAGCGATTGGCCCGGCGCGCTGCAGGACCAACGGCGCTACCTGGAACGCCTGGCAAGCGACGTCCGGGATCTGATCAAACGCGGCGTGCCCCTCGCGACGGCTGTCGAGCGCGCCGGACAGGCGGAAAAGGGTCGCTGGCGCCTGTTCGAGGAGTATAATGCTCGTAACGCTACGGCGGCCTTCGCCGAACTCGAATGGGAGTGACGCGATGCCACGATCGCATCTTGGAGCCTACCTCCTTCGGGAAGACGCATCATGAACACCACCTTTGCTCGCCTTGCCTATGCCGCAGCGCTCGGACTGGCGGCATGGGGCTGGATCGGCGGCGCCGCAGCCCAGCAGGATCCGTGGCCTGGCCTTGCGGATCAGGTGTTCAACGGCCGGCCGCTCACGGACGGAACGGACCTGCTCGCGATCGAGATGCCCGGCCGGGCGGAGGACGCCGCGATCGTACCCGTGACGGTGCGCGCGACCCTGCCGCCTGGCGATGCGCGGCGAGTCAAAGCCTTCACGATCATCATCGACGAAAACCCCGCCCCGGTTACGGCGACCTTCACCATCGGGCCAAACGCGTTCGTTTCGTCGATCTCGACCCGGGTGCGGGTCAATTCCTACACCAACGTGCATGCGGTCGCCGAACTCAGCGACGGCAAGCTCTACGTGGTCCAGACCTACGTGAAGGCCTCGGGCGGTTGCTCGGCGCCCGCCAGCAAGAGTGCGGACGAGGCCAAGGCTGGCCTCGGACAGTTGCGCCTGCGGCAATTCGCGCGGGCCGCCGACACCCGCTCGAACAAGCTGCGCGAGGCGCAGCTGATGATCCGGCATCCGAACAATTCCGGCCTGCAAATGGATCAGATTTCGCGCCTCTACACGCCGGCCTATTTCGTGCACCAGGTGAAGATCTGGCAGGGCGATGAATTGCTGCTGGCGATGGAGGGCAGCATCGGCATCTCGGAGGATCCGAACATCCGCTTCACCTATGTGCCGACCGGCACGCAGGCGTTCCGTGCTGAGGTCGTGGACACCGACAACCGCGCGTTCAAAGGCCAGTGGCCGTTCGAAGCGCCGGAGATGTAACCATCCGACTGCGACGATCAGAAACAGCGGACCTCGGCTTCCGCCTGGGCGCGCCGCAGATCGTTGGTGGCTGTTCTCGCCTGTTCCGGTGACCGAAACATGGTGCCGAACCGCCCAGGCACCTGGGAGAGGCTCATTACCGTTTCCGCTGCAACATAGCGATCGTAGGGCAGGATCGAGGCGATGATGTCGATGGAGCAGGAACATTGCTCCAATGCTTGCCGCGTCTCGCCGTTGGTCTTCATGCAAGCGAACACGTAGTCAGCGCGCGCCGCGGTCGGATAGTCATTGAGTTCGGCTGCGCGCAGCGCTGTGCCCATTGCGGTCACCGCTGCGAGCATCAAGCAGGGGTATCGCAGGCTTGTGATGCGTGTCATGGCTGTCCGTCGAAACCATATCAAGATTTACGCCATCGTCTTGCGCAATACCATACGCCCATGACCCTCCTCATCTTCGACTGCGACGGCGTGCTGGTCGATTCCGAGCATCTCGCTTGCGCAGCCTTGGCGGACCTCATGACCGCGCTCGGCCATTCCATGACCGCCGAGGACGCCATGCTCGCGTTCGCCGGACGCAGCCTGAAAGACGTCCTGGCGCGGGCCGAAGAGCTCCTATCCCGGCCGATACCAAAAGACATGGGCGAGCGGGCTGCCCTCGAGCTCATGATGCGCTTTCGCCGCGAACTCAAGGCCGTCGCCGGCGTAAAGGATGCGATTGCTGCCCTGCCCTATCGAAGGTGCGTCGCCTCATCCTCCGCCCCCGACCGCCTGATGCTTTCGCTGGAGGTCACTGGCCTGTCTCCGTTGTTCGGGGACAACGTCTTCAGCGCGGTCGAGGTCGCCAACGGAAAGCCCGCGCCGGATCTCTTTCTTCTGGCGGCACAGCGTCTCGGGGTGGAGGCGGCAAGCTGCATCGTGATCGAGGATTCCGTCCTCGGCGTCAAAGCCGCCCGGGCAGCCGGCATGGCCGTTATCGGATTCGCCGGCGGCAGTCACGCCAACCAGGATCTGGCCGAACGTCTCGCCGCCGCGGGGGCCGAACCGGTCATCCATTCGATGGCGAGACTTCCGGCGGCGGTCGAGCAATGGGTCAGGCGCGGGTAGTTCCACCGTTCAGTCGGGCGCGTCGGACCGGGCTGGGCTTGTCTTGTAAGGGTCGCGCCAATGTGATCCCCAGACGTGATCGGGCACCGATAGCCTAGGCCTGCGTGAGAGCCACGAGCCGGAGCGGGCGGCCAACCACCCGTCAACAGGATATCCGCAGCATGAAACGCGCATCGCTCTGCACCACCGCGTTGGGCATGTTCGGGCTCGTACTCGCCGCGTCGGCGGCCGCGCAGGACATGATGCGGCATGTCGACCTGACGTCGCCCGAGATGACGGCGGCGGAGATGACGCGCGCGGAGGTCGAAGCCGCGATCGCCGCTGGGACATCCACACAGCCCGCGGATTTCACCGGCAAGAGGCTTTCGGGCCTGGATTTGGCCGGCCTGGATTTCTCCGGAGCGGTGATGCGGGGCGCAAAACTGAACGGCACCAAGCTCACCGGCGCAAAGCTCGACCGGGCAATACTCGATCAGGCCTGGCTTCTTGACGCCGACCTGCGTCGGGCCAGTCTGCGGGGCGCAAATATCTTCGCCGCGCAGATGCAGCGCGCGAAGCTGGATGGGGCCGATCTCTCCGGCGCACGCATCGCCGCCGACCTCACTGGCGCGAGCCTCGTCGGGGCCGCGCTGGTGGGCGCCAATCTTGGCGCCGACATGAAGAACCAGTCGATGGGGCTCATGCGTGCCGTGCTCAAATCCGCCAATCTTGAGCGCGCGATCCTGCGCGATGCCGACCTTTCGCGGGTGGATCTCGAATTCGCCTCGCTGCGAGATGCTGATCTGACCAATGCTTCCCTGAGGGGCGCAGCCCTGGGCGGCGCCGACCTCAGCGGCGCCACGATTGCCGGCGCCGATTTCAGCGCAGCCGATCTCGCATCGACGAGACTTTTCGCTCCGATCGGACTCGAAAGCGCCAAGAACCTCGACAAGGCGCAGAATATGGAGCGGCTGCTGCGCGAGTGACACACCGCCGCCAGGCTGCATCGGAACATTTCAAGGTGAGCGATCCCGAGAGGTTTGCATGCGCGTTCTGTTACTTAACGTAATCGTGCTTGGACTGGTCGGCTCTGCCGCCATGGCTCAGGATCGCCGGGGCATCCGTTTCTGGAACCTCACCCTGTACACCATCACCAGCCTCCAGATGTCGCCGGCGGGACAGGAGAAATGGGGCCCCGACCAATGCCAGAACGATCGCGACGGGACCGTCGACCACGACGAGCGCCTGCGGATCACCGGCATCGAACCTGGCCGCTACGATGTCAGACTCGTCGACAAGATCGGCCGCGCCTGCATCGTGAGGGATGTCGAGGTGAAGGCCGGGGCGGTATTCAGCATCGAGGAAAAGCAGCTCACGGACTGCCGCAACTGATGCCGTCTCAGCGGCCGCGATCGGCATGCATGGCGTGAAAGATCCGGAGGGCGGCGACGTGCTCCGCGACATCATGCACCCGGAAGATCGACGCGCCGGCCGCGGCGGCCACAAGATTGGCGGCAACCGTTCCGATAAGAGTGGCTTCGATGCCGTCGCCGGTCAGCGATCCGAGAAAGGCCTTGCGCGACGTACCGATCAGAATCGGGAGCCCGTAATCCTTGAGATCGGGGATACGTGACACGGCTTCGACGTTCTGGCGCGACGTCTTGCCGAAGCCGATGCCGGGATCGAGGATCATGACCTCCTTGGGGATGCCCGCTTGTTCGGCAAGTGCGAGAGAGCGGTCAAAGAAGCGTCGGATGTCGGCGAAGATATCGACGCTTTCATCCCTTTCCGCCCGATTGTGCATGATGACGACGGCCGCCCCGGTTTCAGCGACCACGGCGGCCATGTCCGGATCTTTTTGCAGGCCCCATACATCATTGATGACAACCGCACCGGTTTCCACCGCTCGCGCCGCGACCGCGGCCTTGCTGGTATCGATGGAGAGCGGCACATCGAGGATGCCAGCCAACGCCGTCAAGACCTGCTCGACGCGCGCAAGCTCCTCGGCTTGGGTCACCGGAATCGCGGAAGGCCGCGTCGACTCCCCGCCGATATCGACCACGTCGCATCCGGCAACCGCCATGGCCTTGGCATGAGCGATGGCTGCATCGAAAGCTTGAAATCGGCCGCCATCGGAGAACGAATCCGGCGTCAGGTTCAGAATTCCCATGACGGCCGGACGGGATTTTAGCTTGTCTAGAAAGGCGTCACGCTTGGCGCGCGCTTCGGCGCGCATCAGGTCTTCTCCTTGGTGCCACCGTACTCGCACCGCCAACGTACAGCGACCCATTTAGGGTGCTCGTTGATCCACTGCGCGATGTAGGGCTGCGCATTCCTGACGCACTGATTGAGCGACATGTCGGGCGCGAAGTGAAGATGTTGATCTTCGCATTGATCGGGGAGCGACAATGCGCAAACGGTTAGCACCAGTTCGATCAAGCCCATCGCCGCCTCCGCTGGTTGTTTCAGCCCCCTCGCGCAATATGGAACGTTAGCCCGCGCCGGTCATTCGTCCGAACAGAATATTTCTCCCTTGCCCAGTACCGCCATGTCGCCCGCCAGCCGCCGCAACGGTACCCGAAGGGCTGATGCCGCGGGGGCGCTATGGCCTTTGACGAATGCCGCCATCAATCGCAGGGCGACCAGGTCGTGCACCCCGCAATCAAGAAAAGTCGGCGACAGCTCATCACACCCCCCCGCCAGCACGACCGTCCCGCGGCGCATGAGATAGCCCGGCAGCGGCCCGGCTGCGCGCCGCACGATCAAGGTGCCTGCGATCATACAACTGCCGGCGCGAGCGCCGGCCCGACCTTCCACGACGATGGTGCCGCGGCGCAGACGATCGCCCGCGCGCTCTCCCACGTCACCTCTCACCACCACCACGCCGCCGCGCATTCCCGCGACTTCGCCGGCCAGTGGCCCGCCGAGCAGATCGCCGGCCCCGCCGGTGATTTCCATCTGTCCGCCCCGCATGCCGGACGCTGCCCACCGCCCCGCATTGCCGTTGATGATCAGGCGACCGCCCGTCATCGAGCGGCCGGCCTGGTTGCCGACATCGCCGTCGACCACGATCTCCCCACCCCCCATGTCTTGACCGATCTGATCGAGCCGATCGCTGGTGCCCTCCAGGCGCACGGATTCAACGTCACCGCCGCGCACGCGAAAGATATCGCCCACGGTGATGCGCTGCCGTCCCGTCTGCAGGTCCAGCTTGGCGATCTCGGAGGCCGTCTTTCCGGACAAGCGGTGTGGGACCAGCGGCGAGAGGTCGAGCCGCTCGTCGGGGATCGCGCGCATGGTCAGGACCAACGGCTTCACGGCAACAGGTCCTTCAGGTGAAAATGGTGCGGACCAAGCTTTCCCCCGTAGTTTCCGGCCCCGATGCGCACGGCACCCTGCTTGGGACCGAGCTTGATCATGGCGGCGAGGCCTGCGCGCATGGCGGCCGCAACCGCTGTCGACGTCAATCCGTCGATGACGATCTCCAGCACCGACCCGATCTCGGGCCCAAGCGCGCTCTTCACCGCCCCCCTTAGTGTGGGGCAATAGGCTTCGTTGGTGGAGGCGCTGGCCTTGTACTTCGATCCCACCTTTGATCCCGACCGGACGATTCCGCCGGGAAATGGCATGATCACGTCCGGAACCGCGTCGATCGCCTCCACTGCGGCCTCTGCCGCAGCGAGCGTCATTCTTGGCTCCCGGCCCATGATCAGCAGATTGCCGCCGCCGACCGCGGCCTTGGTCAACCCCGTAGCGGCCTCACAAACGAATTCGCCGTCCATGACCGGCACGCGCCAATAGTGCTTGCCGGCAAAGCGCTTGGAGATTTGCCAGCCATCGCCGAAGAAGCGCAGCGCATTGCCGAGCTTGAGCGCTTCTTCGCCTTGAAGCCCCGCGTAGCAGGCGGAGCCCGGCGTCGTGAGCACGCATTGGGCAACCCGATTCTGTAGCTGCCTCTGCAATTCGCTGGTGGACACCGCGAACAAAAGCACGCGGATGCCTGGACGGCGGTCCGGGGTTTCGCGCGGACTTAATTCGCCGTCGATGCCCGCCTCGCACCCGCAGCCGATGACCGACGTGCCGAAGCCAGTCATGGTGACCGCAGCCTGCCGGGCCCAGCGCGCGCTGTCGGCGGTGATAATGACCGCAGTCGCGCGCATGTTGAACGCCTCGGCAAAGGTGTCGTCGATTCGTATGCCCTTGACGATCATCTCGCGCATGGCACCGCCTCGAACGGCTCCGGCCGGCCGATCGCGGTCGCGGGCACTGTCATGACGTCCGCCGGCAGCCCATAGCGATCGGAGTAATAGTCCTGCATCCGGCGTTCGATCGCCCGATCATGTCCCGGCGCCACAGTAAGGGCGCGGCCCCAGCGATAACGCGTTACCTGGCCGTCGCGAACGACGAGCTCGCCGTCCTTAAAGACGAGCGAAGCCGCGCGGAACATCTTCGCTCTGTCGGCCTCATTGGCATAGACGGCGACGTCGGCAACAGCCCCGACGCCGAGATGTCCACGATCGCGGAGACCGAGCAGCCTGGCTGGAGCGGCGCGGGTCATGGTAACGATCTCATTGAGCGAATATTCGCGCTTGATGGACGCGAGCGTGGTCATCGCTACCGCCGCCGGCGGCAATGTCGCAATCCATTGCGCGCGGAGATCGCGATCCATGAGCAGCGCAAAGATCTCCGGATAGGTGGTAAACGGCGCCCCGTTCGGATGGTCGGTCGTGAAGAACACGCGCGCCGGGTCATCGATCAGCAGAAACAATTCGAGGCCGACGCACCACTGGACGGCATTGTAGAAATCGGTCGAACGATAATTGTAGGGTACGATGCCGCCGCCGTTCGCGTCGCCATCGAAGATCACCCATTTTTTCGGACTCGCTTGAGCGCGCGCGTTGAATTGACGCAACACGTCAGAGGAGATGGTGACGGTCTGTCCGAACATGACCTGGCCGACATCCACGGTCACGCTCTTGGCCCCGTTCACCGCCTCTGCCAACCGCGCCGCAGCCGAGGAAAACCCCCGCTCGCCTTCCTTGCCGTAGCCATAGAATTGCAGGTGGGCGAGGTGAAGCGGCAGGCCTTCCGCCGCCGCGATCGTCTCCAGCGCCGTTTCGGCGTTCCCCGCCAAACCCAGGTTGTTGCAATGGACGTGCAGCGGATGGGGAACGCCAAGTTCGTGCACCGCGCGCTGCAACGTCTTTACGATGGCGCGTGATGAAACGCCGTAAAACGGCACGACGTCATCGAAGGAAAATTGACGCACGTTGCACTTGAAGGCGGCGGCGCCGCCAGCGTTGATCACCTTGATTCCGAGCGCTCGCGATGTTGCAAGCGTCCAGGCTACGTAGTCGCGAACGAGCGACGCGCTGGCGCCCGCACGCATCAAGCTTAGAAGATAGTCATCGTTGCCAAGAACCGACAACGTCGCCTTGTCGATGATGGGAATATCGGCGAGCTCGAGATGCGCGTGCAGGGCGTAATTCGGGGCCACCGCGGGCTCGACGACGGTGGTAAAGCCCATGGTCGCGTAGCGGCAGCCGGTCTGAAAGGTCCCCCATTCGGCGTTCGAGAGCGGTGCCTGCGTCCGCCGCGCCTCGGCGCTACGATGAAGCTCGGGCAGCAGCAGACGCGCAGTGTTCACGTTGCTGCCAGCGATATGCGAATGGATATCGATGGCGCCGGCCGTCACGATCTTGCCGGCGGCGTCATACGTCTCATCGGGTCGGCTGTCGGCGGGAGCGTCGACGATCCGCCCATCGCGGAGCCAGATGTCGGCGATGCCATCCCGGCCGTTGGCGGGGTCGATCACGCGGCCGCCCTTGACCCGGGTCAACACGGCCCCGCTCCCATGGACGGCAGCGCCGAAATGATATGCGCGAGCGCGTCGGCGACCGAGACGGCCCGGCTTGGGTTCGTTGCGACCGCCGGCACGAGTGTCCCGGTCGCGGCACAATGCTCGACCGCGTCATGATCGGCGCCCGGTCGGCCAACATCGATGTGAACGCGGGGCGTTTGCCGAAATCTTGCATTTGGTCCGGTCAGCGCAATCATCGGCACGGGGCGGTTCCACGCAGGAGCCGCCGCGCGGTAGGCAGAAATCCAAACTGCGCAATCCGCTTCGCCGCTTTCCACCAGACGTTCGGCATCGAACCGCCACGTATCATGTTCGGGAAAGCCTCGACCAAAGCTCGTGCGCATGGGAAAGCCGGTCATCCAACCGCAGACTTGCAGCACGCCGAGCGCATTGTCGGCGGCCGCCAATGCGAGACCGGTGAAACGGGTGGTCGTATTCAAGTCCGCGACCAGGCCACAGAGCATTTCGATCGTCAGTAGGTCCAAAGCCGCCGGCGACCAGACCGCGACGCCGAAACGGGCGGCACGCAGATCGGCAGCGAGAGCGTCGAGCGCTTTTGCCGACAGCGCGGTCTTGCCGACCGGCCGGCCGGCGAGGCGCGCGCGCAGTGCCGCGAGCAGCGCCGGCAAATCCTTGCAGTTGCGGCCCACCATTTGCACTTCGTCGTGGCCTGAAGGCTTGGTCGGGCCGCCGCCTGCGCAGAGCCAGATGATACGCCGCGGAACCTTTGCATCGATATGCGCCATAGCCGGCCGAGCGAGGAGGCGCGCGGGCAGTTCGGGCCACGCCTCCACAAGTCCCGCACCGATCAACAGCAAAACGTCGGCTCTCAGGCGCGCCTCGTTCGGCGTCGTGACCATCATGCCGGTCGCGCGCATGACCTCGACGTCACGAAGAATGGCGTCGGAACTCATGTGATCGACGGCCGCGCCGATCCGTTCGGCCAGCGCGATCGCAGCGCGTGCGCCCGCGATATCCGTACCCAGCCCAGCTACGACGGGAACGCGGCTAGCCGCAAGCAATCTCGCCGCTTCGGCTGTCGCGGCGTGAAGCGCCACCGGTCTGCCATCGATCCAGGCGTGGCTCATTTCCGCTTCCCGTCGGCGAGCGCGGACTCAAGTGTCGTATTTGATATAGGCGAAGCGCTGGTCCGTGGCCGGCGTGCCCTCGAGTGCTTTCGCTTCCTTCCCCGGCTGCCAGTGGACCACGTCCTCGATCTTCTTGGCGAGCTCGAAGTCTTTGTCGGTGATGCCCTTGGCCGCATGGTTTTGAAGTCGCACCTCCACCCATGCATAAGAAGCGGTGATGTCGGGATGATGCCAAGCGGCCTCGGCGAGATGGCCGACCGCATTAATCACCATCAGTGTTCCTTTCCAACCGTGAGTCCGGTACTTGCGGCGAATCCAGCCACCTTCCAGATACCAGTGCGGCAATTCGTGCTGGAGGCGCGCTTTAACCTCTTCTTCGGAATAGGTGCGTTCCTTGCTGCGTTCGGTCATGGCGTGCCACTCCTCGATAGAACGTGTCCTACAACTCAAGTCGTCCGAGATTGCCAACGAACGCGAGGTGCCGCAGTCTATTCTGGTATTCCGGTTCGAAAAACCCGGTCACCGAAAAATCTCGGGAGAGAACGTTTGAGCCGCTCCCCTTCCCGCGCGAGCGTTACCGTCACGGTCCCGGCAAGGCTGCATCTTGGCTTTCTGGATCTCAACGGCGGGCTAGGTCGTCGTTTCGGGAGCATCGGCCTGGCCATCAGCGGGCTCAGAACGAGCATCACGATCAGCGCGGCCTCGCATCTTCGGGTGAGCGGCCCCGAAACTGAGCGTGCGCGCGGCTATCTGCAGACGATGCAACACGCTCTCGATCTCAAGACCGGTTGCGACCTCAGGATTAACGAAGTCGTCCCGGCGCATGCCGGCCTCGGTTCGGGCACCCAGATCGCACTTGCCGTGGCGGCCGGCGTGCGGGAGCTCCTTGGATTGCCTCTCGATGTGCGCGGCGATGCCATTCGACTTGGGCGCGGTGCGCGCTCGGGTGTCGGAATCGGGCTGTTCGATCATGGCGGCCTTGTCGTTGATGGCGGACGCGGGAAGTTGGCGAAGCCAGCGCCGATCGTCAGCCAAATGCCTTTCCCGGAGCGCTGGCGCATTCTGGTTTTGCTTGATCCGAACCGACAAGGGGTGCATGGGGCGGACGAGCGCGATGTATTCAGCAAGCTTCCGCCGTTTTCGGAGGCGGGGGCGTCTCACCTGTGCCGACTCGTCCTGATGAAGGCCCTGCCCGCGCTCGCGGAATGCAACATTGCAGACTTCGGTTCGGCGATCAAAGAAATGCAGATGCTCCTCGGCGACTATTTCGCTGCGATTCAGGGTGGAAGCCGCTTCTCCAGCCCCGATGTCGCGGCGGCGCTGAGCGTTCTCGAGGATGAAGGCGCGTTCGGCATCGGCCAAAGTTCGTGGGGGCCGACGGGCTTTGCATTCGCGTCGTCTGCGGAAGAGGCAAACCGTCTGCTTGAGAGCATCCGTCGGCAGCCACGTTACCGGGATCTGGACATTCATGCCGTCAGCGGTCTCAATCGCGGAGCACAAATCGTAAGTCACGTGGAGGCGGGCGAGCCTGAGCGATACCAAAGATAAGAACCAACGCGTCCGGGAGGTGATGATGACCGACAAGCACATCCTTCACATGCTGACACCGCTCAAGCACATGAGCCCGTTTGACGTGAACATGGCTTTGGATGCCGGCTACGACGCGGCAATCCCGTACACGAACGTCGCGCTCGACGAAGTGGGCAGCCTGGTACAGGACGCGATCTTCTCGCGGCCACCCAAGACCGGCGTGCGGACGGGCATGTTCATCGGCGGCAAGAATGCCATCCTCGCACTCGACATGCTCTCCGCCGCCAAGAAGGCCCTAGTGCCCCCGTTCGGCATCTCATTCTTCGCCGACCCCGCGGGATCATTCACCACAGCAGCGGCCATGGTGGCCTGCGTCGAAAAGATCTTAATCGACAAAAAGAACCGAAATCTGAAAGACTTGAAGGTCGCGATCTTCGGCGCGACCGGGGTGGTTGGCTTCTCCTCCGCTGTCATTGCCGCACTGGAAGGCGCCGACGTCACGCTCGTCGGCCATGACGGCGTCAAACGGGTGAGTGACGCGCAACGCGAGATCAAGGCCCGCTTCCAGGCCGAAGTCGGCGTGGCCGATGGCAGCGACGACGCGAAAAAGGCGGAGATCCTGATGCAGGCGGAAGCCGCACTCTGCGCGGGACGCGCGGGCGTACGCATCCTGTCAAGTGCGCAACTCGCCCAAGCGCAGCGTCTTCTGATCGTGGCGGACGTCAACGCGGTCCCGCCTTCAGGCGTCGAAGGCCTTGACGTGATGGCGAACGGCACGGAACTCACTCCGCGGGGGACGCTCGGCATCGGTCCGCTAGCGATCGGCAACATCAAATACAAGACCGAATCCGGCTTGTTCCAGCGCATGATCGCTGCGACCAAACCGGTGACCTTCGACTTTCGCGATGCATTCCAGCTGGCACGCGAGCTCAATGCATAGGGCGCCCGCCGTGCTGATCGCAGCCGCGTCGGGGCGGGCGCTTGCCGCCTCCGCCCGGCGCGGCGGATACGCGCCGCTGGTCGCCGATTTCTTCGGCGATGAGGACACCGCGACGGCCGCCGAAGCGTATATTCGGCTGGACCATGGTCTGTCCGACGGCATGAGGTACGATCGCGTCATCACGGCGCTCGAGAGGCTTGCAACTCCGCGAGAGCCGGCCGGAATCGTCTGCGGCACGGGGTTCGAGGATCGACCGGAGTTGCTCTCCGACATCGCGCGGCGATGGACACTATTTGGCAACAACCCCGCCGCAGTCGCACGCACGAAAGAGCCGCTCGCTTTTGCAGACCTCTGCCATGAGTGCGGCGTCGCACATCCCGATACCTCCCTCACCCGGCCCCCGGATCCGACACACTGGCTCGCGAAGCGCACCGGCGGCGCCGGCGGCCGGCACATCCGCGACGCGGCCGATAGCCAATGCACTGGCGGCAGCTTTTACTTCCAGCGCCGCATACAGGGCTCCCCCGTCTCCGCCCTCTTCCTCGCCGACGGTCGGCGCACGATGGTCCTCGGTTTCAGCGCACAATGGTCCGCACCGACATCCAGCCAGCCGTTTCGCTACGGCGGCGCGGTACAGCCCGCCGTGCTCGAGCCCGAGACGGCAGCGGCGATGACCGAGGCCGTACAACGGCTCGGCGCGATGGTCCCGCTGCTCGGCTTGAACAGTGCAGATTTTCTCGTCAGCGGAGACGTCTTCACGCTGTTAGAGATCAATCCAAGGCCGGGGGCGACGCTAGACATTTTCGAACCGGCCGAAGGGTCACTGTTCGCGATGCACGTTTCAGCCTGCCAAGGCGCGCTGCCGGCAACGCCCCCGAGCTACGAGCGAGCGAGGGCAGCAGCCATTGTCTATGCCGACTGCAGCATTCCCGAGTTTCCTGCGCTTGATTGGCCTTGCTGGACCGCCGACCGACCAGCTGTCGGCACCTCTGTCGGCGACGGTGGACCCTTGTGCACGGTGTTTGCTGAGGCGGCCACCATCACCGCCGCGCGGCAACTCGCAGCGCAACGCGGCGCGGCGATCCTCGCCATCGCCAGCGGGAGGCCATCATGAGCAGCTCGCAGACCTTCAGCGTCAATGAACATGCAGCCGGGCTCGTCGACCGGGTCAAAGCCGCCGCGGCTGAGCTCAAGGTCTCGGTGGCGCGCGGCGATCTGGGCGAAACGCTGATCGACGCGGGCAGTCGCACTCGCGGCAGCATCGCCGCGGGGGTGCAGCTTGCCGAGATCTGCATGGGGGGGATGGGAACGGTGACGCTCGTTTCAAGCACTGTGACTCCGTGTTGGCCCTGGACGCTCGCGGTACGTTCGTCCAATCCTGTTGTCGCGTGCCTCGCCTGCCAATATGCCGGCTGGCGCCTCTCCGATGGGAAGGGCAAGGACGCGTTCTTCGCGCTCGGCTCCGGCCCGGCGCGAGCGCTTGCACGGGTCGAAGCGCTGTTCGAAGAGCTTTCTTACCAAGACAACGCCACGACAGGCACACTCGTCCTCGAGAGCAGCCGTCCGCCGCCGTCCGCTCTGGTTGCCAAGATTGCCCATGACTGCCGTCTGCCCCCGGATCGGCTTACGCTCATCTACGCTCCGACCCAGAGCCTGGCCGGCGGCGCGCAGGTCGTTGCCCGTGTACTCGAGGTCGCCCTGCACAAGGCGCATGAGCTGAAATTTCCGCTCGACCGCGTGGTCGAAGGCCTCGGCGCGGCACCGCTCTCGCCTCCGCACCCCGATCTCGTCACGGCGATGGGCCGCACCAATGATGCCATCATTTATGCCGGCCGCGTCCACCTGTTCGTGACCGGTCCGGCAGGTGACGCACGTGATTTGGCGCAGGCGCTGCCGAGCGAACACTCCCGCGACTACGGGCAACCATTCGCGGAGACTTTCAGACGCTTCAAGGGCGACTTTTACGCCATAGATCCCATGCTCTTCAGCCCGGCGGAAGTGATCGTGACCGCAATCGACAGCGGCGAAAGCTTCCATCAGGGCCACGTCGATCTTAAGCTGCTCGATGCCTCGTTCACGTAACACGCTCGCGGTCGAGCCGTCGGACGGCGCTCCGATCGTGGCGCTCGTCGTCGACGAGATAGATCGGCATGCGCACGCATTGACGAAGGCGTTCGCCGCACAAGGGGTGCGTGCGATCCCAGTCAGCCTGCAATCGTGTGGCATCGAGACCACGAGCATGTCCGGGCTCGACATCGCCGGGTTGGGCGAGCGTCTTCCCGACGCCGCGCTCGTGCGCTCAATGTCCGGGGGCACCTTCCAGGCGGTGACGCTTCGCCTCGGTATTCTTCACGCATTGCGCGAGAACGGCGTACTTGTCTGGAACGATGCCCGCGCAATCGAGCGCTGCGTCGACAAATCGATGACGAGCTTTCTGCTGGCGCGCGCCGGGATTCCGACTCCTCCCGCCTGGGCGATCGAATCGCACGCAGCCGCGCAAGCGATTGTGCGGCGCGAGAGCGCGCAAGGGCCGCTGGTCCTGAAGCCGCTGTTCGGTTCGCAGGGGCGCGGCCTAAAGCTGATCCGGACAGCGGACGAGTTGCCCCCCGTGGACGCGGTGGCAGGCGTCTATTACCTGCAGCGTTACGTCGGCACCGAGGGCAGCGACGGCTTCCGTGATTTCCGTCTGCTGGTCTCGCGCGGCCGTGTCGTCGCCGCCATGACGCGGCACGCCGCCGGCTGGGTCACAAATGTAAAGCAAGGAGGACGGCCGCTGCCGGTGGTTCCCGACAAAGACATGAACAACCTGGCTGTCCGCGCTACCGAAGCGGTGGCGGCGGCGTTTGCCGGCGTTGATATCCTTCGTGACCCCGATGGGCATCCCACCGTGCTCGAAGTCAATAGCATGCCGGCCTGGTCGGGCCTGCAGACGGTCACGCGCGCGAACATTGCGCGGATTCTCGTCAGCGATCTTCTCGCCGCGCTGGCGGCGCGGACGGAGCGCGGAGCAACGGCGTGACCACGCTGGCGGAAGGGGTTGCTGCCGCCTTCTCGCGTGCTTGTCTTGACGAGCTGGAGGCTCCGAAGCCGGGCAACGTTCATCTTTTTGCCCCGGGTCACCGCATGACCGCGGCGGAGTTCATCCGGAGCGCCAACGCGGCCGCGGCGCCCCTGGCCGTCCCTGGAGCGCGGGTGGGCAGCCGCATTCTCGGCGCCGTCGAAGCGACGTTGGCGGCGGTGGGCACCAACACCAATCTCGGTATCATTTTGCTTTGCGCGCCGCTGGCCGCAACTGCCGACATCAGGGCAGCGGATCTCCGTGCCGCGCTAGCGCAAGTGCTGGAAGCACTCGATATCCAAGATGCCGAATTGGCCTTCCGCGCGATCGCGCGTGCCGCGCCGGCCGGCCTCGGACGGGCGGAGCGGCACGATGTGACCGAGACCGCGAGCGTCAGCCTCAAAGAC
>DASSJW010000429.1:0-2580 GCA_035690995.1 Xanthobacteraceae bacterium | reverse complement strand
GCGCTCTCGGCGACCGCCTTCACCGTGCCTTCCGGCTGCTGGATGTTGAACAGGTAATCGCCCACGCCGTTCGGCTTGATCTTCCACAGCACAGAGAAATCGACGTCGACGATGTTTTCATCGCCGGTGAGCATAAGGCTCTCTTCCGGCACGTCGCGTATGGTGGTGCCGCGGCGGAGATCCTCGACCACGCGCATGCCGATGTCGATCTTGTTGACCCGCAACGCCTTCGGCGTGAGCACGGTCTCGATCGGATATGGCAGGTGGTAATTCAGTCCGGGCTGCACCTCGCGCACATATTTGCCGAAGCGCAGCACCACGCCGAGCTCGTCGGGATCGACACGGAAGAAGCCCGAGAAGCCCCAGATGGCGACCGCGGCGAGCACGATCAGGCTCAGCCCCTTGCCGCCGAGACCACCCGGCAGCACCGTTCGCAACCGGTCCTGGCTGCGGCGCAGGAACTCCTCAAGATCCGGCGGGGTTGGACCGGACGGCTGCTGGCCCGAGCCCCAGGGCCCCTTGCCTCCTCCTGATCCCCAGGGTCCGCCGCCCTGATTGCTCCACGGCATCGAGTATCTCCTCGCTGCAGAGGCCCCGAGGCCGCCGCGCCTGTTTCAGTTTGAGGGGTTTATAGGGGAGGTGTCATTGCGTTACAACGCGGCTCGCGCCCGTGCGGCGCGGCGGCGCATGGGCTTGAATTCCTGTGAGCGGTTACCCACAACGCGAGCGGGGCTGCGCCGTGCTCCGTTCACGTGCTTCGTTCATAGGCAAGCACGGTGAAGCCGGCTTCATCACCCGGACCGGCCGGGTGCTCGCTGCGCTCCGTTTCCCTCCAGACATCGGGATCGATGGAGGGAAATTTGGTGTCGCCGTCCGGACGCAGGTGCACGCGCGTGACCAGCAGCCGGTCGGCCAGCGCCAGCGTCTGCGCATAGAGGCCGGCTCCGCCGACGATGGCGATTTCGCCCGCGTTGCGTCGCAGCGCGTCCGCGCGCGCGAGCGTCAGCGCAACCTCCAGGCTCGGCGCCGCCACCACGCCCGGCGCGGCAAACCCTCGGTCGCTGCTGACCACGATGTTCGTGCGGCCCGGCAGCGGCCTGCCGATCGAGAGGTAGGTCCTGCGTCCCATCACGATCGGCTTGCCCATCGTCACTCTGCGAAAATGCGCGAGTTCCGATTTCAGCCGCCACGGCAGTCGTCCGCCTTGGCCGATCACATCATTTTCGGCGACGGCGACGACGAGAACGAGCGCAATGCGTCGCGCGACGCCGGCGGGTGTGACGGGGGCGACGCCGGCCGTTGCAGCATTCACACCGCCACCTTGGCCTTGATGTGCGGGTGCGGATCGTAGCCCTCGAGCGAGAAATCCTCGTAGCGGAAAGCGAAGAGATCGGTCGCCGCCGGGTTGAGCACCATTCTCGGCAGCGGCCGCGGCAGCCGCGAAAGCTGCAGCCGCGCCTGCTCCAGATGATTGAGATAAAGATGCGCATCCCCGAGCGTGTGCACGAACTCGCCGGCTTTCAGCCCGGTCACCTGCGCCACCATCAAGGTCAACAGCGCGTAAGAAGCGATGTTGAACGGCACGCCCAGAAAGACGTCGGCCGAACGCTGGTAGAGCTGGCAGGAGAGCCGGCCCCTGGCGACGTAGAACTGGAACAGGCAATGACACGGCGGCAGCGCCATCCGGTCGACATCGGCCGGATTCCAGGCGGTGACGATGAGACGGCGCGAATCCGGATTGCGGCGGATGGCGGAGACGACATTGGCGATCTGATCGATGCTGCCGCCGTCGGGCGTCGGCCAGGAGCGCCATTGCCGCCCGTAGACCGGTCCGAGCTCGCCGGTCTCGTCGGCCCACTCGTCCCAGATGGTGACGCCATGCTCGTTGAGATACTTGACGTTGGTGTCCCCGGCGAGAAACCAGAGCAATTCGTGGATGATCGATTTCAGATGCAGCTTCTTGGTGGTGGTGATGGGAAAGCCTTCACCGAGGTCGAAGCGCATCTGATGCCCGAAGACCGACAGCGTACCGGTGCCGGTGCGGTCGTGCTTCTCCGCGCCGTCGGCGAGGATCCGTTCCAGCAGGTCGTGGTACTGGCGCATGGGCTCGAGTCCCTCATGCGGCAAAAGCCGACTCGGGAGGCGGAGTCTACCGCCCTCCCGGCTGTCGGCAAATGTGCAGGGCGAGCCGTGAACGCAAGAGTTCAGTTCAGCGGTCCGGCCGCCTTGATCACCGGCGTCCAGCGATCGATCTCGCTCTTCACCAGCGCGGCCAGCGGCTGCTGGCCTCGTCCGCTCTTGTCCGGCAGCACGCTGCCGAGCTCGAGCAGCCGCTTGCGCGTTCCCTCGTCGTCGAGCGCCTTGTCGAGCGCATCGCTGAGCTTGTCGAGAACGGGCTGCGGCGTGCCCTTCGGCGCGAACAGCGCATTCCAGGCCTGGGCCTGGAATTCCGGCAATCCCGCTTCCTTGCTGGTCGGAACATTGGGCAAGGCCGGATTGCGCTCGGCCGTGCCGACCGCATAGGCCTTGATCTGTCCGGCCTGCACCTGCTGGACGATATTGACGATCTGGTCGCACATG
>DASSJW010000428.1:0-2862 GCA_035690995.1 Xanthobacteraceae bacterium | reverse complement strand
GTCGCTTTGTCGGCCTTCGGTCCGATCAGCATGCCGTAGCCGCCGGAGCCGTGCACTTCCTTGACCACGAGCTCTTCCAGATGGTCGAGCACGTAGGCGAGATGCTCGTCCTCGCGGCAGCGCCAGGTCGGGACACTCCGGAGGATCGGCTCCTCGCCCAGGTAGAACTTCACGATCGCGGGCATATAGCTGTAGACCGCCTTGTCGTCGGCGATGCCGGTGCCGACGGCATTCGCGAGCGTGACGTTGCCGGCCTGGTATACGGACATCAATCCCGGCACGCCGAGCGCGGAATCCGGTCGGAACACCAGGGGATCGAGGAAGTCGTCGTCGATGCGGCGGTAGATCACGTCGACGCGTTTGGGTCCTTGCGTCGTGCGCATGTAGACGAGGTCGTCCTTGACGAACAGATCGCGGCCTTCGACCAGCTCCACGCCGAGCTTATCGGCCAGGAACGAGTGCTCGTAATACGCCGAGTTGTAGACGCCGGGTGTCAGCAACACCACCGTGGGATCGGCGCTGGAGCTCGCGGGCGCTACCGATTTCAACGTCGCGAGCAGTTCGTCGGGATAGTTCTCGACCGGCGCCACGCGATGGCGCGCGAACAGTTCCGGAAACAGCCGCAGCATGATTTCCCGGTTCTCCAGCATGTAGGAGACGCCGGAGGGCGTGCGGGTATTGTCCTCGAGCACATAAAAAACCTCGGCATCGACCCGGACGATGTCGATGCCGCCGATATGGACGTAGATGTCGTGCGGCACCTTCTGGCCGTTCATTTCCGGGCGGAACACCGGGTTCTGAAACACCAGGTCTTCCGGTACCACGCCGGCCTTGAGAATATCGCGCCGTGTGTAGACGTCGCGGATGTAGTGGTTGATGGCCTTGACGCGCTGTTCGAGCCCCGCGCGCAGGATGTCCCATTCAGCCGCGGCAAGAATGCGCGGCAGCACGTCGAAGGGGATGAGCCGCTCCTGCGCGTCTGCTTCGCCATAGACCGCGAAGGTGATGCCGATGCGGCGGAACAGGACTTCGGCTTCGCGCCGTCGATAATCGAGCACGTCGGGCGGGATCTCGGCGAGCCAGCGCGACAACTCGCCATAGGCCGGCCGCAACGTCCCGTCGGTGCCCTTCATCTCATCGAACGCGGCCGCCATCAAACCTCAACCCCGTCGCACGCCGCGCCACCACGCGAACCGCGCGCGATCCAATCCTAGCTGCAAGCCTCGCGCCAACCCAAGTGGGTATTTCGTCCGGCCCGCCGGCGCCCGGATTATGGCGTCTTGCCCATGTTTTGGGCGTCAGGTGAACACGCGGCGGGCGGTAGCTTTACGGGGCCAACAGCTTCTTGACGCGCTCGATCACCGGCCGCGGTGTGGCATAAATGCGCTTGACCCGTTCCTCGACCTGCTCGCCGGTGCTGGGCGCCAGGTCGGCTTGGATCCGGCTTGCTTCCGCGCGGAATTCCGGATCCTGCATGGTGGCGTCGAAGGCGCGGCGAAGGAGCGCCGCCTTGTTCGCCGGCAGGCCGGGCGGGGCAACGAACGGCCGCGCCATGGCGCCGGGACCGACCATGAGCTCGAGCAACTGCCGGTCCTCCGGCTTGGTGACCAGATCGATCACCGCCGGCACGCCGGGGAAATCGGCACTCTTCTCCAGCGCGGTGAGAACGAGGACGTTGATCTTGTGGTCGCGCAGCCAATCCGGCTTGGCAATCTTGAGTGCGGAATAACTGAACACGCAACGGCCGTGCGCCTCGCCGCGCTCGATCGCCAGGATCGTTTCCTGCGTCCCCACATAGCCGGTCACCAGCTTGAACTTGGTGCCGAGCACATCGTTGAGCACGACCGGCCAAGTATCGGTTTCGGAGCCCGCGCCAGTCCCGGCGACGACCATCTGCTGCTTCTTCACGTCGTCGATGGTCTTGAACGGGGTCGCGCCCCACGCCATGCAGATGCCGATATCCTTGGTCGCGGCTCCGATCCAGGTGAACGCGCTCATGTCGTAGCCGGGATTGCGAGCGCCGATCAGCGGCTCGAGGATCGGTCCTCCGGCGAATGTCGTCATCGCGGTGCCGTCGCGCGGCGCCTGTTCGGCCAGGTAGTTGGCGGCGCGGATGCCGCCGGCCCCCGGCATCACCTGCACGGTCACGCTAGGCTTGCCCGGGATGTGCCTGCCGAGGTGACGCGCCACCAGGCGCGCATAGAGATCGATGCCGCCGCCGGCGGTGCCCGCCACGTAGAGCGTCACCGGACGGTCGATGGTGTCTTGTGCGGCGCCGGGCTGCGCCGACGCCGCCACCAGGGCACTTGCCAGGACACACGAAAGCAATCTCATGACCCGGTCCGCTCCCGTTTGGCTGAGCCGTTTCAGGGCATCGGGATCTCGCCGACGTCCTTCGGCACCTTGTAGCCTCGCTGGACCGCCGGCCGTTTGGCAATCGTGGTGTACCAGCGCTTCACGTTGGGAAACGTGTTGAGATCGACGGTCTGCCATTCATAGCGCGAAACCCACGGCCAGATGGCGATGTCGGCAATGGAATAATTGTCGGCGACGAATTCGCGATCGGCCAGCCTGCGGTCGAGCACGCCGTAGAGCCGCAGCGCCTCCTTGAGGAAGCGCTCCTCCGCATAGGGCGCCTTGCCCTTGTTGTATTTCACGAAGTGATGGACCTGCCCGAAGATCGGGCCGGGACCGCCCATCTGCCACATCAGCCATTCCAGCGCACGGTAGCGCGGCTCGCCTTCCTTCGGCAGGAGCTTTCCGGTCTTGTCGGCGAGGTAGATCATCAGTGCTGCCGATTCCATCAGACTGATGCCGGTATCCCGATCGACGATCGCGGGGATGCGGTTGTTCGGGCTGATC
>DASSJW010000427.1:0-3117 GCA_035690995.1 Xanthobacteraceae bacterium | reverse complement strand
CCGTGATCCAGGCCCGCGCGCCCGCAAGCGCGCGCTCGAGGGGCTCGACCTTGCGCACAGCGCAACAGGCGCCGCGCGCCGAGGGCGAATCATAAAATCCGTTGATTCCTTGGCGCTCGATGAGCGCCTCGAGGTTTATTGCGAATCATATCTGTTCCTCCGTTGATAGAGCCTCAGTTTGAGGCGGGAGGACGGGGCGGACCATCCCATTATACCGGGTCCCTAAATCCGTGACTCTTGGGCCATTCCCCAAGGTGGGCGAGTCAGATTCAAGATGACGAACCGAGGAGGTTCGTCATGTCGGCTCCGATACCGTTACGGCAGGATTTTGAAGCGTCGCAGCTGCGCGGTTTGGCCAAGAAAAGCAAAGATGGCCCTCAAGCCCGGCGGCTTTTGGCACTTGCGGCGATCTATGACGGTGCGACGCGCACCGAGGCGGCCAAGATCGGCGGTGTCGGGCTTCAGATCATCCGGGACTGGGTGTTGCGCTTCAACGCTCGCGGACCTGACGCTCTCGTGAACGGCAAGTCGCCGGGTCAACCGTCCACGCTCAATGACCTCCAGCGTCAGGCCATCGCCGACATGATCGAGCGTGGCCCGATCCCGGCGGTCCATGGCGTCGTGCGCTGGCGGCTGATCGATCTGGCGCAATGGATTTTCGAAGAATTCCGCATCACCATCGCCAAACAGACGCTCAGCCGGGAGCTACGCGCCATGGGCTATCGCAAACTCTCGGCCCGGCCGCGCCACCATGCGCAAGCGCAGGGTGCGATCGAGGATTTTAAAAAACGTATGGCCCGCCCCGTTGCAAGTGATTTCGTCGAGTACGCCGTGATCGGTCTGCTTCAACGTATCCGGCCTCGGGCCCAAGCCCCGGCCAAGATGGAGATACGCGCGTGCCGGTCCTCATAAGCTTTTCGGCGTTGAGCGCCGTTTTTTAAACCAGGTTTCCAGAACGCCGTTCGACTGTCAGGCCATCTCGCTTCCACCGCTCGCAAACATCGTCAGCTCGTCAGCGCCTCATGTGCGCCGTCCAGCCGATGATTAAACCACCAGAGGCGCTTCCTGGGCGCCAAACTTTTGGCCGCTTCGCAGTACCGCCCAGCAGATGCGCGCCAGCTTATTGGCAAACGCTACGACCGCGACATTCTGATGGACGCGGCTGAGCAGACTCTTCGCCCATCGGCCAAGTGCGGTGTCCTTTTCCGCGACATAGGGCAGTGCCGCTCGTGCTCCATGGATCAGCAGCTTGCGCAGATACTTGTTTCCTCGCTTGCTGATTCCCATGAGTCGTGGCTTGCCGCCGGTCGTCGACTGCCGCGGAACCAAGCCCAGCCATGCCGCAAGATCGCGACCATGTTCGAAAGTCTCGGCCTTGCCAACAGCTGCAATCAGAGCCGTCGAAATCGTCACGCCGACACCAGGAATCGTTACCAGCCGCCGAGCATCTTCGTTCTCTTTCGCCCAGCGTACGAACTCCGCATCAAATTCCCCGATTCGCCGATCAAGTTCTTGCCATTGGGCGCGAATGTCGGCAACCAGCATGCGCATCCGCGCGCTCAGCCTCTCTCCATCATGCTCGTTCATCAACATGACCAAGTATTGCTCGAGCTTGCGCTTGCCCTGTGGAACGACAATGCCGCGATCCAGCAGGATTGCGCGCAACTGATTGATCAGGGCCGTTCGTTCACCGACCAGCCGTTCTCTCGATCGGTGGAGTGTTTGCATATCGAGTTGGTCTTCTGTCTTCATCTCGACGAAACGCATCGTTGGGCGCGTCGCCGCTTCGGCGATTCCCTCCGCGTCACGATCGTCGTTCTTCTGTGCCTTGACATAAGGACGGACATACTCCGGTGACATCAGCCGAACGTCGTGTCCCTGAGCTGCGAACAGGCGACCAAGATGATGGGCGCCGCAACATGCCTCCATGCCGACAATGCAACTCGGCAGTTTTGCGACCAGGTCGATCAGCGTATCCCTCCGGACCCGCCGACGTAGGACCACAGCACCGGATGAGTCCAGACCAACAACACTGCACACATTCTTGCCGAGGTCGATGCCAAGCACTGCAATCTTCATCATCCGCTCCTCCGTTTGAGTCTCCGGCAAGACTATCAAGCCGGGAGGGAGGGGCGGGCCATTCCATAAGCTTCGCAAGGCGCCTGGAAGAAATCGCGCGCGCAAAGGCGCTCGATTGCGACACGATAGAAATCTGGTTCGCCGACGAGGCTCGTATCGGCCAGAAGAACAAGATTACCCGTCGCTGGGCGAAACGCGGCACCCGCCCAAGCGCACCGCGTGACCAGCGTACCGCCTCCACCTACATCTTCGGTGCGGTATGCCCGAAGCGAGGCAAGGGCGCAGCCCTGATCCTGCCGGCTTGCAATACCGAAGCGATGAACCTGCATCTCGCGGAGATCGCCGCGGCCGTTGAACCCGCCGGCCATGCTGTCCTTCTGGTCGACCAAGCCGGCTGGCACATATCGACACGCCTCGTCGTACCGGCCAACGTTACCATCATCACGCTGCCACCCAAATGTCCCGAGCTCAACCCCGTTGAGAACGTATGGCAGTTCATGCGAGACAACTGGCTTTCAAACCGAATCTTCAAATCATACGACGATCTCGTCGACCATTGTTGCGAGGCCTGGAATAAGCTTGTCGATCAGCCTTGGCGCATCATGTCTCTCGGATTGCGCCAATGGGCGCACGAGTTGTGATCAATGGGACTCGGTATAAGGTCGCGGAGGCATTTGTGGGATTCGTCAACCCCGAGTAGCCGATCATCCAAGCGAGAATGTCCGAATTAAGTCACCGCCGCGTGGACTACTGCGGGAACGAATATTGCGATGAATCAATTTATGAGCAGCCAATGGCTCCAGAATAATGGAATGGGCGCGGTAATCTATCGATGTCCGAAAACAGGCATGAAGGTCCAGGCTTGGTTTGCGGATGCGCCGGCCGACGATAGCCACACATACGTGTCGCTGCGGTGTCCGGCCTGCGCCCGACTTCATATCGTAAATCGGAGCGGCAGAACGCTAGGGAACGATATAGGAAGGCCCCTAGCGAGGTCGTTACCACGGACGCCGGGCAAGGCGCTGCTGGGCTGCTCCG
>DASSJW010000426.1:0-2184 GCA_035690995.1 Xanthobacteraceae bacterium | reverse complement strand
CCCACCTCGCCGCAAGTCCGCGAAGCGAATGTCAAATCCAAAACTCCACTAGCACCTTATATTTGCTAGTGGTCCTTTGATTCTAACATTCGCAAAATGAGCCCGCCGAAACGGATGCGAATGTTAGAATCGGACCACTAGACTCGGGGTTGATCGCAAGACAAGCAGGAAGAGCCATGTCCGACGAAGAGCTGAAAGCTGAACTCGACCGCCTCCGCAGCGAAAACGCGGCGCTCAAAAAGGGAGCATCGTCCAATATCCGCATGAAGGTGAGCGAAAAGGGGGCAGTGTCGATCTACGGCATGGGGCGCTTTCCCGTGACCTTGTATAAGGAACAGTGGTTGAAGCTGCTGGGCATAGCGGACGACATTCGCGCGTTCATTGCCGCGAACGAAGCGCAATTGAAGGCGAAGGACTAGATCGATCGCGTCGATTGATGAAAATCAGCGAGTCGAACAGCCGCCATGAGGGGGTTCCCCGACGTAAATGCCCCGGCGCTCTACTGCTCCTGCTCGATGCCGGCCTTTTCCCGAACGGCTTTCCATTTCACGATCTCGCGCTCGATATGAGCCTTGAGCTCCTCGGGGGTGGAGCTGCGAACGCGCGCGCCCAGCCCCGCGACCCGCTTGCCCATGGTCTCGCGCGCGAGCAGCTTTTGCATCGCGTCGTTCGTCTTCTGCACGATCGCGGGCGGGGTCCCTGACGGAAAAGCGATCCCGTACCAGCTGGTGACGTCGTAATCCGGCATGCCCGATTCCTTGAAGGTCGGAACATCGGGCAGAATGGGGTTTCGTTCCGGCGAGGTGACCGCGATGGCCTTGAGGTCGCCGGCCTGAATCTGGCCCTGAACCGGTTGCACCAGCTCGAACAGATACTCCACGTCCCCGGCGCGCAAGCCCGTGACCGCAGCCGGTGTCGTGCGGTAGGGAACGTGCGTGACATTGAGGCCGGCGGTCTGCTTCATCAATTCGCCCGCGAACTGCTGGGTGGTTCCGACGCCGGCGCTGCCGAAATTGAGCTTGCCGGGACTGGCGCGCACCACCGCAAGGACCCCGGCAACGTCCTTGCCCGGGAAGTCCGGCCTGGTGACGAGCACCAGACCGGCGGTCGCGACCATCGACACCATCTGAAAATCGTTGACCGGATCGTAGCGCAACGTCTTGTACATCACGGCCGAGATCGCGTGCGCGTTGCTCATCATCAACGCGGTATAGCCATCCTTGGGGGACTTCGCGACCGCGTCGGCGGCCGTCATGCCGCCGGCGCCGGGCCGGTTCTCCACCACCACCGGCGTCCCGAGAATCTCCGCGAGCGGCTCGGCCACCAGGCGTGCAGCGATGTCGGTGCCGCCGCCGGCGCCGAAACCGACCACCAGGCGTAGAGGCCGCGTCGGCCAGCCTGACGCATCCTGTGCGAGCGCTGGAGCACCTGCGATGCCGAGGATCGCAATCGTCGCAAATGCAACGCGGAGACCGGGCAGCGATGTCATGGGCGCCTAACTCCTGGATTGCCTTCCGATGGCGAAGGGGTGTGTCCGTCTCCAGCTCAGCAGATCAGAGATGCAGCAACAAAACACGTCGCCTCATCTCCCCCTGCGCCTCCAAGATCATCCGGCGTGAAATCGTGAATCTCCTGAACCGTGGGCGGCCGATTTCATGCTGCGTCAGCGAAGGCGGCGTTCCAGATCTTCATGGCTGGCATCTCCTGATAGTAGCCGAGCACGCTCAACGTGCCGGTGTCGAGCAGGAAATGCTGCCCCGCGCTTGCCGGCAGAGCGATCCAGCGCGCCGCGAGCACGCGCAGAATGTGTCCGTGCGCAAACAAAGCAACGTTGCCATCGACCTCGCGAACGCGCGCGATCACGCGGTCCGCGCGGGCGCCGACGTCCTGCGGGGTCTCGCCTCCCGGGCATCCATCCCGGAACAGCAGCCAGCCGGGCGCCTGCTCGCGGATTTGCCGAGAGGTCAGCCCCTCGTACTCGCCGTAATTCCACTCGGCGAGATCGGGGTCGATCACGGCGCGAGCGCCAAGGTGGGCCAGCTCGCAGGTCTCCCGCGCCCGCTGTCGCGGACTGACGAGCACGAGCGCGAACGTCTCCTTTGCGAGCGCCGGGGCGAGCCGCTCGGCCAGCCGACGCCCGTTGTCGGTCAACGGGATGTCCGTCGTGCCGGTGTGCTGTCCACT
>DASSJW010000425.1:0-4081 GCA_035690995.1 Xanthobacteraceae bacterium | reverse complement strand
GCGACCGAGGCGATGTAGGGCGGCACCCAGGTCGAGATTCCCCACCATGCCAGCGTGGTGGTCAGCGACATCAGGAACACGATGATCGTGACCCGCCGCAACGCCGGGTCGGCGAACAGCTCGAGCACGGTGAAGCGGGTGAGTTTTCGTTCGTGCTCGGCGAGCTGCGCCCCGCTCCGCTGCCGATCGACCGCGGCGCGGCGCTGCCGGTCGGTTTGCTCCCAGAGCCCGGATTCGGGAATTCCGAAGCGGACCCACAGCGCAACGAAGGCCGGTAGAATGCCGAGCAGGAACATGATGCGCCACGCGTCCGGTCCCATCGCGCCGATGAACAGCCAGACGAACGAGGCGAGAAAAAAACCGATGCCCAGGCCGCATTGCATCAATCCGGCGCCTTTTCCGCGGGCGTGGTTGGGCCAGACCTCGGCGGTCATGGAAGCGCCGGTCGACCACTCCGAACCGATGGCGACGCCGACCAGAAATCGCAACGCCGCGAACGACATCCAGTCCCAGGCGAGCGCGCTCAACCCCGTCATCAGCGAGTAGGCGAGAATGGCGTAGATCATCATCCGCCGGCGGCCGATATAATCCGCCAGGATGCCGCCGATCAGGCCGCCGACGCCCCAGCCCAGCAACGTGATCGCGATGACCGTGCCGGCATAGGCGGGGATCTGCGGGTACTGCGAGGGATCGAGCAGCGAGCGCAGCGCCACGCCGACGGTGAGGATGAGCGCGAAGGTCTCATACCCGTCGAACATCCAACCCAGATTGGACGCGAACAGCGTTTTCCACTGGGTGGCGTTGAGGCTGCGATACCACGGTTGCGAGGGGTCAGCGACGGTGTCGGCCATCAGGCGGCGTTCCTATCTTTTTTTGCGCCTCACCCCGAAGTGACGGCCTTGCGCTTGCGGGCGGCGAGCTTGGCCGCATTGACGATCTCAGGGTAGGCGGCGCAGCGGCAGAGATTGCCCGAAAGGTAGTGCCGGATCTGGTCGTCGTCCGGGTCGGGGTGCGCGTCGAGCAGCTGCGTCGTCATCAAGATGAAGCCGGGCGTACAGTAGCCGCATTGGAAGGCGCCGGCTTCGATGAAGGCTTCTTGCACCGGGCTGAGCGTATCGCCGCTGGCGAGCGATTCCACCGTGGTCACTTCGGCGCCGTCGACGAAGGCGGCCAAGTACAGGCAGCCTGACACCGCGGTGCCATTCACCAGCACGGTGCAGCAACCGCACATGCCCTGGCCGCAGCTTTCGCGCGCCCCCAGCAGATTGAATTCGCGTTGCAACACCTCGACCAGATTGTGATGCGGCTTGATCTCGGCCGCGACCGGTTCGCCGTTGAGCGTAAAGTTGATGGTGCGCGTCATCGTTGGGTCCCGGATCATTCGTCGCCGAGCGGCTTGTCGGCATTGGCGCGCAACGCGCGGAATACGGCCTCGGCGTTGAGCGGAAGCTCGGTGAGCCGTACGCCGCAGGCATCGGCGATGGCATTGGCGATCGCCGGCGATACGCAAAACGTGGCGGTCTCGCCGACGCCCTTGGCGCCGAAGGGCCCGTTTGATTGATGGGCATCGACCGCCTCGTTCTCCATCACCGCCGGGATGTCGAGCATGCCGGGGATCTTGTAGTCGGCGAGCGAAGCGTTGGTGACCTGGCCGGCGTCGAGGTGCATCTTCTCGAACAGGGTGAAACCGAGCTGCATCAACGATGCGCCGGAAATCTGCGTCTCGACGATTTTTGGATTTACCGGCCGGCCGCAGTCGACCACGTTGACGAGCCGCGCAATCTTGACCTGACCGGTCTCGGTGTCGACCTCGACCTCGGCGCCGGCGGCGGCGCACATCCAGAACGGCGTGGCATTGGGCGTGAGCCCGGTCGCCGGATCGGGCGGCACGTAGTCCGGCTTGTAAATTCCGGTGCCGACGATATTGCCGGCCTGCATGCCGTACTTCTTCTTGAACAGCTCGGCGAGCGGAATATTGCTGCCTTCGGGCTCGCCGACATCGCGCGCGAGCGCTTTGATCTTGTCGCGCGCCTCCTCGGCCGCGAGCCTCACCGCGTGGCCCATGTGAAACAGCGAGCGCGAGCCGAGCGTGCCCATGTCGTAAGGCGTGACGTCGGTGTCGCGCTGCACGACCTTCACGCTCTCGGTCGGGATGTTGAGGACCTGGCCGACCATTTGCGCCATGGCGGTGTCCGAGCCCTGGCCCATGTCGACGGTGCCGCAAAACAACGTGGTGCTGCCGTCGCCGGCGATGATGACATTGGCGACCGAGGTGGTGGGCGAGATCACCGCCTTGATGGCGACGGCGACGCCGCGACCGCGGCGCAAGGTGTCGGTACCGCGGTCGAAGGGTTTGGCCCAATCCAGCCGCTCCGCCACGCGGTCGAGCGCGCGCTCGTGCTTGGCGTTTTCCAGGATCTGGCCGGTGGCATGCGGACGGCCTTCGCGCAGGATGTTCTTGCGGCGGAATTCGAGCGGATCGATCTTGAGCGCCCGCGCGATCATGTCGGTGTGGCTCTCATAGGCCCACACCAACTGGGGAATGCCGAAGCCGCGCAGCGCCCCGGCGGGCGGCACATTGGTGTAGAGCGCGTAGGAATCGATCCAGACGTTGTCGATGTCGTAGGGGCCGGAGGCGGTGAAGCCCGACTTCTGCGTGACACGCGGACCGATATCGGCGTAGGCCCCGCCGTTCCAGAACACCTCGCATTTGCGAGCCGTGATGCGGCCGGTCTTGTCGACACCGGTCTTGATGCGGAACGTGCTCGGGTGCTTGGTGATGGTGTAGAATTGCTCCTCCATGGTGAGCGCAACCTTGACCGGCCGCCGCACGATCATGGAGAGCGCGGTCACCAGCGCCTCGAGCTTGATGTAGAGCTTGCCGCCGAAGCCGCCGCCGAGATAGGGCACCTTGATGCGGACGCGGTTCTCGGGCCAGCCCAGCAGCCGGGCGATCTCGGTGCGCACGAAGGAGGGCCCCTGCGAGGCGCTGTAGATCGTCAGGCCCGTTTCCTTCCAGTCCCCGATCGATGCGAACGGCTCGAGCGCGAGATGGAGGACTTTCTGCGTGCGGAAGGTGTGCTCGAAGACTTGCGCGGCTGCGGCGAAGGCCTTGTCGACGTCGCCGCGCCTGAGCTTGAAATCGAGGGCGATATTGGTGCCCTTGCGACCCTTGAGATGCTTGAGATCGGCGAAGGTGCCGGCGGGCTTGAGCTCCTGATGCACCAGGATCGCGTTTTCAGCGGCTTCGACCTCGTCGAAGATCGCCGGCAGTTCCTCATATTCGGCGACGATCAGTTGCGCCGCCTCCTCGGCGACATGGGGATCGGCGGCCAACACCACCGCGACCGGCTCGCCGACATAGTGCACCTTGTCGATCGCCAGGATCGGCTGATCGTGAAAGGCCGGGCCGTAATACGGCTCCGGGATGACCTTGCGCACGTCCTCCGAGGTGACGACGCGATAGACACCAGGCACTTCCTTGGCCGCACTGGTATCGATCGACTTGATGCGGCCGTGGGCGACGGTGCTGCGAAAGATCTTTCCGTGCAGCATGCCGGGAAGCCGCATGGTGTGCGTGTATTCGGCGCGGCCGGTGACCTTCTCGCGGGCCTCGAGTCGGGGCGGCGAGCGTCCGACCTGATCGCCGACGCGCGCGGTGCCGCCGTCCAGCACGGTGTTGGTTGCCATCAGCGCCTCGCTCCGTTGCTGTTGCGGGCTTGGTCGTGAAGCGCGCGTTCGTTGAGGGCTTGCCGTACGGCGCGGCCCACATAGACGCGAAGCAGCTCACGTTTGTAGGCGGCCGAGCCGCGCACGTCGGAGATGCACTCGGCTTCCTCGGCCGCCGCATCGCCGGCGCGGGCGAGAGTCGCGTCGTCGATGGTGGCGCCGGCGAGCACCTCTTCCGCGCGCTTGAGACGCGTCGCCTTCTCGGTCGCGGCGCTGACGACGACGCGCGCGGACTTGACCGCCGGGCCTTCGGCCACGAGCGCGACCGCGACGCCGAGCGCCGGCCAATCCTCGGCCGAGCCGGTGGTCACTTTGAGATATGCCGCGCGGGACTTGCCTTGTGCCGGAATGC
>DASSJW010000424.1:0-3676 GCA_035690995.1 Xanthobacteraceae bacterium | reverse complement strand
GAATCCCGGCAAGCTCAATTACGGCTCGGCCGGGCACGGCAATGCCACCCACCTCGCGGCCGAATTGTTCAAGCTGAGGACCGGCGTCGATATCCAGCACGTCCCCTACAAGGGCGCCGCCGATGCGGTCACCGGCGTGCTAGGCGGGCAAGTGCAGATGTTCTTCGGCGACATCGGCGGCACGCTTGCACTGGTGCGCGACGGCGCATTGCGCGCGCTCGCGGTCTCGAGCGAACGGCGCAACGCGCTTCTCCCCGACGTGCCGACGATGATGGAGAGCGGCGTGCCCGATTACGTCGTGTTGACCTATATCGGCGTGGTCGCGCCGGCCGGCACGCCCGAGGGCATCATCGGCAAGCTCAATGCCGCGATCAACGAAAGCTTGAGCTCGCCGGAGGTTACCGCCGCTTTTGCCAAGCTCGGCGCCGAGGTGCAGCCCGGGGCGCCGCAGGCCTTTGGCGCCTTTCTCGCCGCCGAGACGCAAAAATGGTCGACCGTGGCGCGCACTGCCAGCATCAAGGTCGAATGAACCGCAGCGCGGGAGCAGACATGATCGGCAAACAAATCGTCCTGGCCGCCGTCGCGATCATCGCGATGGACCTCAACGCCGCCGAGGCCGTGGCGCAGTCCTATCCGACGCGGCCGATCAAGATGATCCTCCCCTTCCCGCCCGGCGGACCGATCGACACCATGGGCCGGCTGGTCGCACAGCAGATGTCCGCGAGCCTGGGGCAAAACGTGTATATCGAAAACCGCGCCGGTGGCGGCAGCTCGATCGGCATGCGCGCGGCCGCGACGGCCGACCCCGACGGCTACACGCTCCTGTTTGCGTCCTCGGGCCCGCTCGCGATCACCCCGGCGCTCTACAAGAATCTCGACTACGACCCCAACAAGAATTTCGCCCCGGTCGCGACCGTATCGAGCGGGCCGATGGTGCTGGTGGTGCCGCCGACCTTGCCGGTCAAGAGCGTGCAGGAGCTCGTCGCCTACGCCAAGGCCAATCCGGGCAAGCTCAATTACGGCGCGACCATCGGCACCCCGCCGCACCTGGCATGGGGCCTGTTCACCATGCTGACCGGAACCGACATCGTCTATGTCCCTTACAAAGGCGCGGCAGCAGCGTTCACGGATCTCGTCGCCGGTCAGATTCAAATGAATTTCGACGCCACCGGCTCGCTGCTGCCGCTGATCCGCGAAGGGAAGCTCAAGGCGCTTGCGGTATCGAGCACTTCCCGCAATCCGGATCTGCCGGACGTTCCCACCATGGTGGAGAGCGGGATCGATTTCCGCATGAGCTTCTGGACCGCGGTGCTCGCGCCAGTGGGCACGCCACCCGACATCGTCGGCAAGCTCAACGCCACCATCAATGCCGGCCTGGGCTCGGCCGAGATGAAAGCAAGCCTGGCGAAATTCCAGGTCGAGGCAAAACCCGGCTCCCCGCAGGACTTCGCGGCGTTTCTCGCGGCGGAGACGAAAAAATGGGCTGACGTCGCGAAGGCCGCGAATATCAAGGTCGAGTAAGCGCGCGCCGGGGAGACGACATGATCAGCAGGCAGCTGTTGTTGGCGGGCGTCATTGCGCTCGGGTCGCCGGTGGTCGGCTTCGCCAACCCACAATCGTATCCGGATCGGCCGATCCGCCTGATCGTTCCGTTCCCGCCCGGCGGGCCGACCGATTACGTCGCCCGGCTGGTTGCACAGCACGTGTCGGCCAATCTGGGACAGGTCGTGCTCGACAACCGCCCGGGCGCCGGCGGCACCATTGCAAGCAAGGCGGTGGCGAACGCGGAGCCCGATGGCTACACCCTTCTGTACGGCAGCTCGGCGACGCTCGGAATCGCGCCGGCGCTTTACAAGAACGTGGAATACGATTCGATCAAGAGCTTTGCGCCGGTGGCGCTGGTCTCACGCGTCCCGTTCGTGCTCGGGGTCGCGGCCGGGGTGCCCGCAAACACGTTGGGCGAATTCATCGCCTACGCCAAGGCGAACCCCGGCAAGCTGAATTTCGGAGCGACCATCGGCACGCCGCCGCATCTGGTGGGGGAACTGTTCAAGGTCACGACCGGCGTCGACATCCTTTACGTGCCCTACAAGGGTGCCGCGCAGGCGATGACGGATCTGCTTGCCGGCCAGATGCACCTGACCATCGAAGGCGCAACCACCCTCCTCACGCACATTCAATCGGGCAAGGTGAGGCCCTTGGCGGTCATGAGCCCGCAACGCATCCCCGCCCTGCCGGACGTGCCCACCATGCTGGAAAGCGGGTACAGCGGATTTCCGTCCGCCTCCTGGACCGGTGTGCTCGCGCCTGCCGGCACGCCGGCATCGATAGTGGGCAAGCTCAATGCGGCCATCAACGATGCCCTGCAGTCGCCGGAGATCAGCACGAACTTCGCCCGGTTCAGCGCGCAGGCGAAGGTCGGATCCCCGCAGGACTTCGCCGCCTTCATTGCGATCGAAGCCCCGAAATGGGCCGCCCTGGTCAGGGACTCGGGGGCGAAGCTCGAGTAGCCGGCCCTCCCCCCGCGAATGGTCGCGGCCCTCTAAATGCGCCCGACCCGTGGTTTTATCGACACCTCCCGGTACGCACGTAAGGCAGGTTTCGTGCCCGGATCCCCGGATTCCACATTTATCCCACATTTGATTTTCAATGATTAGGCGGGCGGTGCTTTCCCTGCGGGGGACGCGCCGGGGTCACGGAGAGGGGAACGCATGAAAATTGCTGTTCTGGCCGGCGCCGTCACGGCGGCGCTGATGATGTCGACTGCACAGGGGGCAGTACGCATCAAGTCGGATCCAGGAGGGCAGATCGGACCTTATCTCGAAAATCTGGTGGCGCTGCGTGGCTCGGGCGAGCGCGTCATCATCGATGGGCCCTGCCTGTCGGCGTGCACCATGGTGCTCGGCGTGATCCCGAGCGAGCGTATCTGCGTGACACCCCGGGCGCGACTCGGCTTTCACGCGGCGTGGCATCCAGACGACGACGGCCACCCGGTGCCGAGCCAGGAAGCCACCAAGCTCCTGATGGACATCTATCCCGAGCACGTGCGCAGCTGGATCGCACGGCACGGCGGTCTCACTCCGCGCATGATGTTTCTGAGCGGCCGCGAGCTCACGGCGATGTACCGGACCTGCGATGATCCGCGGGCCGAAGTCCGCCGCAGCGGTCCAAGCCCATCTGCGATTCAAACGCCTCTCGATGCCAGTCGGCGAGCAGCCAGGGCGCAAACGCCGCCGGCAGCGGCAAGGACCGCCATCGCTCCATAGGCGAGGCTGCCCCAGCGCGCGTAGAGCACACCCGCGAGTGCCATCGAGGCCGCCATCACCAGGCCGAGCGCAACGGCAAGGTAGCCCTGCGCGGTAGCGCCGAGCTTGGGCGGTATCGTGCGCGCGATGAAGCCGAGCGCGCCGAGATGGGAGGCGCCGAACGACAGCGCGTGCAGGCACTGCAGCGGCGGCAGCAGGATTGCCGGAGGATCGAACGCCATCGCGCCCCAGCGAATGACCGCGCCCGCCGCGCCGACCATGAGCAGGGTGGTGGGGGCGATCGGCAGACGCCCGGAGACCGCGAACAGCACGATTTCGGCCGCGACCCCGAGCGCCCAGAGCGCTGCGATCGCGGTGCCGTCAAGGCCGGCCGCCCGCCAGTCGAGGGCGGAGAAGCCGTAATAGACCGC
>DASSJW010000423.1:0-2498 GCA_035690995.1 Xanthobacteraceae bacterium | reverse complement strand
CCATGGCTATCCGCTCATCAGCCTGGTCATTGGCCTGATTCTCGGCAAGCTCGCCGAAGGCTCGTTCCACCAGGCGCTGATGATCTCGGATCACGACTACTCCGTCTTCTTCCTGCGGCCGTTGTCCGCGAGCATCTTCGCCCTCTGCCTGGTGCTGGTGCTGTGGCCCGGCGTGAAAAAGCGGCTGGGCCACGGCGGCGCCGAAGTGACGTGAGCAGTGCGGCCGCGAATGCCGTGGCTCCCTCACCCGCTTGCGGTTCGCAAGCGGGTGAGGGGACGATGTGGCTCCGACCCTCGCTGGACTCCACAACGCGACCTGAGTTGCGTCTAATGCGGAAGACCAAAACCAGGGGGATGCCCATGAACGCAGCCGACATCAAGAATCTGCTCGACGCCCGCATCTCGCGCGAGCGGGCCAAGGAGCTGCTGATCGAACTGGTCAAGGTGCCGAGCCCGCAGACCGAGCTGCTGGAAGACGAACCCCTGCTCAAGGCCTTCATCAAGACGGCGATCGAGCCGCGTCTGCGCGCCATGGGCTTTGCCGATGTCCGCTACGACCCGATGGGCAACCTGATTGCGACCTACGGGGCGGGAACGAGCGGCAAGTCGCTCATGTTCATCGGCAACGCGATGAACCAGCCGGCCTCGACCATGCCGAACCCCTATAGCGGCGATGTGGTCGACGGCGCAAAGTTCGACCTGCCTGGCGAATGCGTGATGGGGAAGGGGGCGAGCGAGCAGAAGGCGAACCTCGCTGCGATGCTGCATGCGATGGAGACGGTGATCGCGAGCAAGATCACGCTCGCCGGCCGGCTTATCTTCACCTGCTGCCTGTCGGGCGAGACCGGCAAGCATGACGCCATCAAGAGCGTCGTGGAGGGCGCAGGCGTGCGCGCCGACATGGCGGTGCTGGGCGGCACCGGCCTCAAGGTCACGCTCGGCAACCGCGGCCGCATCGACGTGTTCGTCACCGTGAAAGGTGCACCCTGCCATTCGTCGCGGCCGTGGGACGGGGCCAACGCCATCACCGGCGCGACCGAGGCCATCCGCGCGCTGCTGGCCAAGGTGAAGGTCGACAAGAGTCATCCGCAGCTCGGCAAGCAGTCGCTCACGGTCAATCACATCCGCAGCTTTCCGGAGTCGACCCACACGGTGCAGGACCGCTGCGAGTTCACGCTCGACCGTCGCTTGCTTCCGGGCGACGATCCGAATGTGGCCTTCGCCGAGATCGAGCGGGTCGCGAAAGAGGTCGAGGAGATCAAGGACCCCGTCAGCGGCAAGAGCTATAGCGTGGACGTGCGGCTCGGGCCGTTCATGTATCCCTCGCTGGTGACGACGGAGTCCCCTATCGTGCGCGCGATCCTGCGCGCCAGCGAGGTGATGCTGGGGAAGCCGGTCGAGACCTACTACTCGCCCTCCGCCTTCGACCAGGGCTACCTCAACCATGTCGGCATCGCGACCGCGAATTTCGGCGCCGGCGAGCACCAGTACGCGCACACCGACTACGACATGGCCTCGGTCGAGCGCACCACCGACTCGGCGCGGGTCTATGCATTCATGATGCTGGATTACCTGACCTGAGCGACGACTCCAGCTCCCTGTTGTGGCGTCCTGGCGGCGCCACGAACCTGCCGAGAAATATTCCTTTTCATATAATCTGATTTTGCTAGCATGGCGCTGTGAGCGCTCTTGCGGCCTGACTGCTTCAGCACGGAGAGACGTGTGCGCGCAACCGCCCCCGGCGGAACGTCATTGGCCCCGTTGCATTCTGACCATGGCGGCACGCCGGCTGTGGTGTTCCTGCACGGGATCGGCGGTTCGGCCCGCGGATGGGCGCCGCAGCTCGCGGCTTTCAAGGCGGCAGGCTTGCATCCGGTTGCACTCGATCTGCCGGGCTATGGTGCGCGGCCGGCCGTCGACAAGATGGATTTCGAGGCGCTGGCGGCGGATCTGGAAGCGGCAATCGAACGGCTGGGCCTCGATCGGCCGGCGCTCGTCGGTCACTCCATGGGCGGAATGATCGCGCAGACTGCAATGCGCCGCCGGCCCAACGGCTACCGCGCCGCGGTACTGGTCGGCACCAGCCCCGCCTTCGGCGATGCCAAGGGCGAGTTCCAGAAGAAGTTCGTCGCTGACCGCCTCGGCCCGCTGGACGCTGGCGCCACGATGCCGGAGCTCGCGGCCTCGATCGTTGATGGGATCATGGGACCCAGCCCCGATGCGAGCGGCCGCTCGCTCGCGATCGAAACCATGGCGGCGACTCCCGCCGCCACCTACCGCGCGGCGATCAGGTGTCTGGTGACGTTCGACGAGCGCGCCAACCTGCCAAACATCGGCGTGCCCGTGCTCTGTCTCGCGGGCGAGCACGACCGCAATGCGCCGCCCCCCATGATGGAGCGCATGGCCGCAAAGATCCGGGGCGCGCGCTACGTGTGCCTGCCCGGCGTCGGCCACTTGCCCAACCTCGAGGCGCCGGCCGCCTTCAACGCGGCGGTGCT
>DASSJW010000422.1:0-10665 GCA_035690995.1 Xanthobacteraceae bacterium | reverse complement strand
AGGGTGGCGAGCTCAGGCTCTTAAGATTGTGGAACGCCATGCCGTTTATGCGGCGGTAGGCGGAATCATAACGGAGCCGATTGCGAATGTCGCCAGCGTCACGGCGGTCATCGTGCGCATGGTGAAGGTGCTCAGCGATCTATACGGTATCCCGTTCGAGCGCGACCGGGCGCGGGCCATCGTCGTCGGATTTATGGGTGGCGCCATGCCTACGGGTCTGGGTGTGGTGACAACGTCGACACTCGGCTACATTGTTCCCGGGAGCGGCCTCCTCGGCCTCGCGGTCTCATCCGTTACGGCTGTTGCTTGTACGCGAAGCATAGGTCGAATTTTCGTCGAGCACTTCGAAAGCGGGGCGGGCCTGCACGATCTTCCAGCACCGGTCACTGGCCGAGTGTAGGTTGTCCGGGGCCATTCAGGAATCCGCCAATTTTTCATCCATCCCTGGACCGAGCACCGCTTCACGAATGCGGTGATAGCCGCCCTCGGGACGAAGCGCCAGATGCCGGTCGTGGAACTCGAACAACGTCGAGCGGTGCCCAATCGATACAATCGTCGTCCGTGGGAGCAGGTCTCGCAGCAGCCGGTATAGCTTGGCTTCGGACGCCTCATCGAGGGAGGCTGTTGCCTCGTCCAAGAACAGGTAATCCGGCGCCTGCAGGATTGCGCGGGCGATGCCGAGACGCTGCTGTTCGCCCAGCGACAATATTTGATTCCAGTGCACCTCGTCCGAAAGGCGGGTTGCGAGCGCCGGTAGTCCAACGGACTCGAGAACCTGCGCTATCCGCGCGGGGTCGAACTCGCCGGGTTCGGACGGGTAGCTGACCGCCGCTTCCAGGCTGTCCACCGGGAAATAGGGTCGTTGCGGGAGCATCATCAGCTTGGCGCCGCGCGGCACCTTGACTGTGCCTGTGCCGAACGGCCACAGGCCGGCAATCGCCCGGAAGAACGTCGACTTCCCGCAGCCGGACGGGCCGGTGACGAGAGCGCGTTCGCCTGCTTCAATCAAAAGATCCTCGGTTGCAACCAGGGGCGCGCCGTTTGGCAGGTGGACTGACAATCCACCGATGGTAAGCCCAGTCTTTGTCTTGATGGAGGGAACGACATCGTCCTGCGGCAGCCTGGAAGTCGCGGGGGCAGAGGCACGCGCGATCCCGATCGAGCGATCGAAGCCGTCCAAGCGTTCAATCACGGCGCGCCATTCGGCCAGGTCGCGATAGACAGTGACGAAGAATGACAGCGCGGTCTGCACGCTGCCAAACGCGCCTGCGGTCTGCACCAGGCCGCCGAGTTGCATGGTGCCGGCAAAATAGGCCGGGCTGACGACGATGAAGGGAAACACCAGGGCGAAACGATTGTAGGCGGTAGTGAAGAAGGTCAGCCGTTTTTGCCGTGACATGATGAGGTGCCAGTTGGCGACGACTCTGCCGAAGCGCGTCAGCAGCCGGTCGGACTCGGCCGTCTCGCCGGTTAGTAATGCAATCTGCTCGGAATTCTCCCGTACGCGGACGAGGTTGAAGCGAAAGTCGGCTTCGTAACGCTGCTGATTGAAATTGAGCTGAACCAACGGCCAGCCGATCAGATGGGTGAATGCCGTACCCAAAATCGCATAAATAAGTGCCGCCCACACGAGATAGCCTGGGATCGTCACCGCTGTCCCGAACAGGGTCAACGGCGCTGCGCCGGAAAGGGTCCACAGGATCACCACGAAGGAGGCGAGCGTTACGACCGCGCTGAGGAGCCCAATACCGATGGTCAGCGAGCGCTCGATGAACAGCCTGATGTCTTCAGCGATGCGTTGGTCGGGATTGTCGGCGGCGTCGCCGAGCAGTTGCATCCGATAGTGAGTTGCTCTTTCGAGCCAACGGGAAAGGTACATCTTCGTCATCCAACGGCGCCAGCGGATCTGTAGCCATTGGTTCAGATAGAGTTGGTAAACTTGAAGTACCGTGGCAGCCGCAGCGAGCAGACAATAATAGAGCAGTTGGATGACGAAGACGTCCCAGTTCCGCTCCTGCAGCGAATTGTAAAAGGTGTTGTACCATTGGTTGAGCAGGACCGTGATGCCGACGAGACTAAGCTCGGTCGCTATCAGGGCCGAAAGCAAGAGGCGTCCCGCCCAGCGGTCCTCGGAGCGGAAATACGGAATGGCAAGCCGCCATATGGTGGACAGGGACGAGACGAAGCCGGTCACGGGGGCCTCCGGTTGTTCTGTGTCGCCGCCGCGTGAAGGCGTCGACGTAAGCGATGCCGCGTTTGGCGCCTCGGTTTTATTGTAGAGCGCGGTTGGGCGTTACGGCCAGACATCGCGCGGGCCTGGCGGGACCGGGCTCCGAGAGCGTCGCCTCCTTCGAAATTCCCGCCGTTCTTCCGCTCGCTCACGGCAATGAGGAGCGCGATTCTCGCCATCAGGCTGTCGGAACATGCCGGTCGCCCGGCCCGAGGAATGCTCACACCCTGCGGACCGGCTTGCCTGTGCCTACGATTTGGATCGCGAATACGCTTCACCCCCTTGGCTGCATTCTTCTGTCAGTGCCTTGCCTTGTGATCCCAAGGCAGAACGTTGCCCTTCGCGTCAGTCGTCTCGGAGGCGCGGGTTCCTTTGGGTTGCTCGCTTCCGGACGATTCTTTCATATGCTCGATAAGACTGTTCGGACGCATGTCGGTCCAATGTTGATTTATGAATTCGAGGCAGGCGGAACGGCTCCCCGATTCATGAATGATGGTCCAGCCCTCGGGAACTTGGATGAAGCTAGGCCAAAGCGAGTGCTGGCCCTCATCGTTGATCAGAACGTGGTAGACGCCGTTCTCGTCTTCAAACGGATTGGTCACGTCGTCCTCCTCGAGGATCACTGTTCGCCGCCGGTCGAACCCGGTCGTCGGCAAGCCGTCGGTTTTGCGGCGAGCGGCTGCTCCGTCTTTAAGCTCGTCCGGATACAATTCGATCCGGATGCGGCGGAGTGCTCATTTACGTTGCCGCAGTATTCCAGCAAATCGTTATGGTGGTGGGCCGCTTTGTCAAGTGGAGCGGGCCGGACACTGCTGTAAATCCAGGACAAAACGCCTAGCACCGGCTATGTGCGTATGTTAGTGTTCGCAGAGTGACGCGGGGCGTACGCTACACACGCGTCGATCGGTTTGGGTCGAGGAACTTGTCGATCGGGTGGGCCCGGCGACGTGTGACGAGAAAGGATCCACTTATGGTGCAGGATGCGATTGGGGCTGGGACAGCCGAGAAGAGCAACCCACCGGGGGACGTCATTGACTCCGTCACGACCGAGACCGCGGACGAGAGTCGCGATGAAGCCGCATCCAAACTGGTGGACCGTTTCTCGTTATGGTCCGGAGCTGCCGGATTGATCCCGTTGCCGTTTGTCGACATCGTGGCCGTGGGTGGGGTCCAGCTCGAGATGCTACGCCGTCTATCCGACATCTACGGCGTGCCATTCATCGAAAATCGAGGTAAATCGATCATCGCGAGCCTTGCAGGATCGGTGCTCCCCGCCAGCACCGCGACCACCACCGCGATGGGAGTGACCAGCGCGCTCAAGAGCATTCCGGGAATCGGCACCGCGATCTCTGCCTTCACGATGCCGGTGTTCTCCGCGGGCGCCACCTATGTAATCGGCAAGGTCTTCATCCAGCACTTTGCCTCGGGCGGAACGCTGCTCGACTTCAATCCGCCTGACTATCGCGAATTCATCAAGGCTCAGAAGGAGAAATGGAATTCCCGATCAAGGGGATCGGCTGCCGCTCCTCCAGCAGCATCCACCACTCAGACCGCGCCGAACACGGGCGCAACATCCACGGCGCCTTGAGGGTATTCACTCTGACCGCTTTGCCATGTTTGGCGCGGCCGGATAGGCCCAGCCCAGGCAATGATGGACAGGGAGACATGGCTTAATGACGCTATCGATCGCCATCATACTGTATCTCGTATTCTGCGTCCTCTCAGGACTCTGCGGCAGTCACCGCCGCATGGGTTTTTTTGGCACCTTCTTGTTGTCGCTCTTTCTCACGCCCGTGCTGGTGCTGCTGCTCCTGATATTGACCGGCCCATCACGCACTGAGCGGGACCGGTACCCGCAGAGCAATTGAGTGCCGTTGCGGTCGACGACGCAGTTGTCCGCATTCGTCGGGATTGGCATCCTGTGCAGGCGTAAACGGGCCACATCGCACTGATGTCCTTTTTCCAACTCGTTCGCCGCGAAATGCAGGGCTCCCTGACCCGGCTGGCCGTCATGTCCGGCCTCGGGGGAGTCAGCAACGCGGCCATTCTGGCCGCCATCAATGCGGGCGCGCAATCCGCCGGAAATGGCGAAGTCAGCGTCTCGGCAGCGACGCTATTCGTTGTCGCGTTGCTGCTGTTCATCAAGACCCAGCACTACATTCTGATCGCCACGACCGTCGAGATCGAAGCCATCATCCACAAATTGCGGGTGCGGCTCATGGACGAGGTGCGGCACTCGGAACTCCTTCCGCTCGACGCGATTGGACGCGCTGCAATCGTTGCGGCCATCACCAAAGAGACCACGACCCTGACCCAGGCGACCAACATGGTCGCGTTTGCCGGGCAGGGGGTCGTGTTGGTTTTCTTTGTCGGAATCTATATCGCCTATTTATCGCTGTTGGCATTTGCGGTGAGCGTCGTGGTCATCTGCGTGGCAGGCGTGATATTTCACATCAAGAGCCGTCAAGTTGCCGCCGGCACGCGCGAGGCGGCCGAATGGGACAACCGCCTGTTCGATCGTTTGATCGATCTCCTGGACGGCTTCAAAGAGGTGAGGCTCAATCGCTCGCGTAGCGACGATTTGTTCGATGACGTTGTTGAAGTGTCGAGAAAAGCCGCGAACATCAAGATTCGCAGCCAAAGCGAATCATACAAACAGTTGGTGTTCTCGCAGAGCGCGATGTATCTCCTCCTCGCCTCCGTCGTATTTATGGTTCCGGCCTTCAGCGACACAAAGGGCGGTTCGATCACGCAGGTTACAACCGCCCTCATGTTCGTTGTCGGAGTGTGTATGGGTATCGTGCAAACGATACCCATCCTGCAGGCCGCAGATGTGGCGTCGGATAACATCGAGCGGCTGGAGGCAAAGCTGCGCGCGATCGTCGGCGAAACGCAGGTCGAGCCCCTCGAGCCGCGCTCGCGCTTCGACAAGATCGAGATGCGCGATGTCGTGTTCAGTTATATGGACAAATCATCCGAAGCGGTCTTCCGGGTGGGGCCGCTGAATTTCACCTTACACTCCGGGGATATTGTCTTCATCAGTGGCGGCAACGGCTCTGGGAAATCGACATTCCTGAAGCTGCTGGCCGGCCTGTACGAGCCCGATTCAGGCGAGCTCCTGCTTGACGGGGTGCGCGTCGACGACACTAACCGCGACGCGTATCGCGCGTTGATCGCCGCTATCTTCGTCGATTACCACCTTTTTCAGCGGCTCTATGGGATTGCGGATCCGGGGCCGGGCGAGATCAATCGGCTGTTGACGCAATTCAGGCTAACCGACAAGACCCGTCTTACCGGCGGGGAATTCAGCACGCTGGATCTCTCGGGTGGACAGCGCAAGCGCCTGGCCCTCATCGTGAGCCTGCTGGAGAAGCGACCGATCCTGCTGCTGGACGAATGGACCGCCGATCAAGACCCCGACTTTCGACGCAAATTCTACGATGAACTGTTGCCGGATTTGAAGCAGGCCGGCGAGACGGTGGTAGTGATTACCCACGACGACCGCTATTTGGCGGAACTGGATTTGCCTGCGCGCAAGCTTCGCATGGATGAAGGTCGTTTCGTCGGGCAGGATGCAGTAGCGAGCGGCTGATGAAACCACACGCCTTATCCTTGGATGGGTTACCGCCGCCTCCCGCAACGGCACGTTCGAGGTGGTGGCGATTTGTCGACCGCTATCTCCCCAGCATCGTCATCTACTTGATGCTCGTGACGCTTGTCGCGGTCGTGCTTTTTCCTTATGCGGCGGTGACGGTTCCGAGTGGGCATGTCGGGGTGCTGTGGAAGCGCTTCGGCGGCGGCACCGTGCTTGATCCGCGCCAGGTCAAGGACGAAGGACTTCACCTTTTTTTCCCATGGAACGAGCTGTTTCTTTATGACTTGAGGCTGCAATCCATCACCGAGACCTACAACGCGATCACCAGCGACGGGGTGAGCCTGAGCGCAACAATGAACATTCGCTTTCGGCTGCAGCGAGCCGCGACCCCTGTGCTTCACCAGGCCATTGGGCCAAATTATCTGCAACTGCTGGTGCGGCCTGGGATCGGAAGCCTGACGCGCGAGGTCATGGCTCAATACACCGCCGAGCAGGTCTATTCGACGGCCCGCCAGGAGATTCAGGACAAAATCCGCAGCCTCGCGCAGGACAGGCTAAGCGAAAAAATGATGGAGCGCGAAGGGGAGGAGCCGTACCGCGTCTCACTGAGTGACACCGTCATCCTCTACGATACGCTGGTGCATGGCATCGAGCTGCCTGCGCTCGTGGTCAATGCGATCAACCGTAAAATTGAGCAGTACTATATTTCGGAGGAATACAAGTTTCGGGTCGAGCGGGAGAGGCGTGAGTCGGAGCGCAAGAAGATCGAGGCCGAAGGCATACGCGAGTTTCAACGAGTGGTGAGCCAAGGAATCTCGGACTCCTACCTGCGTTGGCGTGGCATCGAGGCGACGCTTCAGCTTTCGCAATCGACAAATTCAAAGGTGGTGATTATCGGCAGCGCCAAGGACGGCTTGCCACTCATCCTTGGCAACATGGACGCGGCGCCGGCACAGGGAACGGTCGGTGCCGCGCCCGAGAGCGGTCAGACGGAGCTCAAAGACACGACGACGGCGGCGGGGACGAAGAAAACGCCGGCTGCCGGCCTGACGGAATCGCCCGACAAGGATCCAACCACGGGTTCGGCGGTACCGCCCGCCGCTGGTGCCGAAGGGTCACGATCGCTCTGGCCCTTGAGCCTGTACGATATCGATGCGTTCCTTTCGCGGACGATACGACCGACGGAGTCGGCCACGAAGCCGCCGCTGCAAAAGCAGCCGGCTGAACAACCGGCCGCTCCGCAGTTGCGATAATATCGGTGCTCTGTTGAAAGGGCGCGCCTCGCCTCGCCGAAAATCACGCAGAACGGAATGCGAGGTTGACAGGTTTAATTCAGGTGCCCCGGCCCCAGAGCCCGCAATACCGCCGCGCAACGAACGGCAGACCATTGTCATAGCCAGGCCAACTTGCGTATTTCGGCAGCCTGAAATCCTTTTCCGCCGGCTCCCAGCACTTCCCTTCTTGCGCGCTCTTCTTCATCTCGGCAGACGCGTCCTGCATCAGCGTGAGAATATCCCGCGCGTCCTTCTTGGTCCCGAGCCGGCCGCTGGGTTGTCCGGGATGGCCGGGAATTAGCCTGTCCCAGTCCAATGCGATCACCTTTTTGATGAACTCCTCCGTCTCCAGCGGATAGATATCGATGAAACCTCGGCCCGGAAAAGAGCCGACAGGAATCGTGTCGACAATAAAGACGATCTTCTCCTTCGGCAACCGCATCACCAAGTTCGAGTCGGAATGATTGAGGCCGAGATATTTCAGCTCGAGCGTGGTGCCGCCCAGCTTGATCGTCCGGCCATTGTCGTTCACCACCTGATCGGGAAGCGGCGTATTCGGGTCGTTGAGCATGGCAAGGCGCTCTTTGGCACGCCTGTGCGCGATGATAGTAGCGCCCGCATCCTTAAAGGGCTTGCCGCCTGCGATATGGTCGTAATGATGATGGCTGTAGATCAGGAACTTGATGGGCCTGTCGGTAACCTTCTTGATCTCGGCGATATAGTCCTGCCCGCCAGTCGGTCGGCCATACGCGATCGGATCGGTCGCGATCACTCCATCTTTGGTCACGATGAACATCGACTGATGGTTTCCGTTGCGGAAGATGTAGACGTTGTCGGTGCCCTCGACCTTCGTAGTCTCGATTTGCGGTCGTTGTGTCTGCTGGGCCAGAGCGGTCGTTGCGGACCCGGCCAAGGTCAAGGCGGCCGCCATTGCTGCGAGTCGAATCCTCGGCATGTTCATTCCTCCCTCTTTCTTAGGGTCGCGCGCACGACGGCGTAACGCGACCTGGCGCGAGTATAATATCGCATGAACGTCGCGTCAGGCGCTGTCGTGTCGCGGCTGCGCTCATGGTCTTGCAGGAAGAAATGCCAATGCTACCAGATGGTGCGCGGATGTGGAAAAACGCAACTCGACCACGCGGGCGTTTCGCACGACCGCTTTTCGTTCGGCCAGGTTGATTTCGACATCGTGATGTTCGAGAAACATTCGGTCCAAAGGATATACCGCCTTGTACACGGCCTCCTTGGCGACGAAGAGCAGTCGTCCGCGGTAAGCGTCGTGGGCGAGTTTCAGTTGCTCTTGCGGCGTTGCGACCAAGTCCAACAGTTCGGAGGGTAAGGGCTCGGCCGGCTCGATGTCGACGCCCAAAGCACCCACGTCGGCACGCATTCCGACCGCTGCTACCGCAATGCGAGAATCGTGAGCCATTGAGCCGATGATGCCTGCCGGCCAGACCGGCGCCCCGGCGGCGCCCTTCGGTAGCGCGCAGGGGGGATGCCCGAACTGCTGCAGGAGTTGGCGCGCGACAATGCGTGCGGCGCCGCTTGCCCGCCGGACTTTGACGACGCTGCCGGCAAACGCAGCGGCCTCCTCCGTCAACAGCGCATCCTCATCACCAGGCGAGATCAACCGATGGCCAAGCTTCACGCCGGGGAAAGACAGCGTATCGATTGCTGATTGAAATAGGGGATCGGTCGTGACGATCATTCTCGGCGGCGTTGAGTGGTTGTCGGACTGCGAATCATGAAGCGTCCATCCGGGAAAATCAGCGCAAATTGACACTCAGCTTGGGAGCTTCTAACATTCTGTACTTGCTGACATTGTATGTCTCCACCCCCCCGAAAGGCCCTATGCAACGAGACCTGTCCTCTCCGTCAACGCCGGCCGACGACTATATCTCGTTCGAAGCCGTATATCCGGAGATGGTCGACGAAAATGGGGTCGCTGTCTGGCAGGCGTCATGGAGGAGACGACAGGAATTCCTTCGCGACTGTGCCGATGCGATCCACCCGGCCTATTTTCGCGGTCTGAAGGCGCTCGACCTGAGGCCCGACAGGTTTCCAACGCTGCCGGAGGTGAACGATGTGCTGGCCAGCGTGGGCTGGCGCGCGGCATGGGTTCCCGGCTTTATCCCATCTCGCGAATTCGCAGACCTCATCCGAGGCCGCTGCTTTCCTGTTTCGGCAGGAGTGCGCGCGCTCGAATTCGTCGACCATGCGCCGAGTCCCGACGCGCTGCATGATATCTGGGGTCACCTGCCATTCCTCTTCGACGAGACCTACAGCGACTATCTGCTGTCGATCACGGGCGCGATCGTGGGCACCGAGCAAGGCCCATTGGAAGTTCAACTATATGAGGCCAGAAAAGAGCTGGGTCGGCTGAGCGGCATGCATGCATCCGCGCCGGCGGTTCTCGAGGCCCACCGCCGCTTAAATGAGCTTGAAATTGTGGAGCGCAATTCGCCGCAACTTTCGACGCGGTTATCGCGTCTCTTCCTTTGGTCGATCGAATTCGGGCTTCTTGGAAAGCCAGGGGACTCGGTGATCGTGGGCGCCGCCATCTTGTCCTCGCCTCGGGAGGCTTACGGTGTTCTCAGACATCCGCCCCGGATGCACAGTTTCAGTCTCGATGCGACCAATCATGACATCTTATTTACCGAACCGCAGCAGCATCTCTTCGTTGCGTCGAGCTTTCGTACTTACCAGGACGTTCTCGAACAATGCCTCGAAACGTATGGCAGCGCGATCCCCGCTGATCAGCCCGGACCGCAGTGAGCGAGGGCAAGCTCCGATCGGCCGCGATGCAACCGGGAAGGCGATTGGCAGGCGCTGCGGGGCGTCGGGGTGCTGCAGCGCGGAACGCAGGGATGCCGAAAAGATTTCGAGGAAGGCAGCCGTCGGTTTGCTCCCGCATGTCAGTCGGCTGATTCGAAATTACACGTGAGCCAGCGTGTCGGGATTACCTGCCGCCCGCTCGCGTCTGACAGGCGCGTACTGTGCCTGTAACACGACTACGGGGAGTGGATCGAATAGGTCCGCAATCGCCAATTCGGGGCTGCTCGCTAATTTCACGTCGGTCAGCGTATTGGTGATTTCAGAGAACCCTGCCGCCGCCAGCGACGCATCCCAGGCGTCGCCGGTCGGCCATCGCAAACCACCACCGCTCGCGCGCGCAGACAGGCGCGCACCGACGACGATAACGGCGTTGCGACCGCTTATCCGCGCAAACGCCAGGATCTCATTGCCATCACGGCCGGCAACTTCGAGCGGACGATATGAGCCGTTCGTGAATACGTTCGGGAGCCGTCGGCGCAGAGCAAGAAGGCGCCGCATCAGGGCAAATTTCACTTGGCCGCTTGGCCATGTCCTGATCAAGGCAGGCCAATCAGGCTCATCGTCCCCTGTCTTCAGAAGCGAAGACCGCGCTTGAAAGTCGACGCGACGCCTGTTGTCCGGATCCACCAGCGACAGATCCCAGAATTCCGTCCCCTGGTAAAAGTCCGGAACGCCCGGCATCGTCGTCTTGAGGGCGAGCTGGGTCAGGCTTCTCACGGCGCCCAGCAAAG
>DASSJW010000421.1:0-11645 GCA_035690995.1 Xanthobacteraceae bacterium | reverse complement strand
CCGCGATCGACAATGCGCCGCCGCGATATGGCACGTGAACGAGATCAATGCCCGCGGCCGATTTGAACAATTCACCGCTCAAGTGCGGGACGGTCCCGCCGCCGGCGGAGCCGTAATTGAGCCGGCCCGGAGCGGTTCTGGCGGCGGCCACCAGCTCCGCCACCGTTCGCCAGGGCAACGATGGATTGATCACGAGAATGATCGAGCCTTCGGCAACGAGAGCGATCGGCCCGAAGCTCCCGATCGGATCATAGTCGATGGCCTTGTAGACCAACGGGCTGATGACCTGGCCGCTGGCGCTGCTCATCATCAGGGTATAGCCGTCGGGGTCGCTTCGCGCGGCCTCGCGCGAGCCGAGCGTGTTGCCGGCACCGCTACGGTTGTCGACAATGAAGCTCGCGCCCGACCGCGATGACAGCTCGCTCGCGATCAAACGCGTGATGACGTCGACAGTGCCGCCGGCGACCGTCGGCACGATGATCTTCACTGGACGCGTCGGGTAGGGCTGGGCGTGCCCGGAATGAGCCACTAACAGGCTCAGGGCCACAATGGCCCCCGACAAGACAGAACTGCCGGTCATTTGTCCTCCCGTGCGAGACTCCCTATGATCCAGCTGTAAGGATCTGGGATGGGCGTGCGATTGATAAGCCCGCATGTTCAGTTTAGACGCACTCCAAACGGGCGCCACAAGGCCTGCAACCCGCCGAGTGGAACCTTTGCGCTGAGCCAGCGTTGGTTACTTTCGACCGCGGCTGGGCTTTTGAGGTAGGCCGATCCGAGATGTCCTTGCCCAACGACACCAAGACCGACGACAAGGAACAGGGCGACAACGTCATTCGCTTGGGGACCGAGACGCTGTTTGCGATCGCCGAGCAGCTTCGCCAGATGTACGATATGGATCTGCGCACCAAGCCCTCGGAAAAACTCGAGCGGCTCATGCGGCGCATCGAACGGGGCGACGAGCCCTGCTAGCGCATATGCGCGTGCAAACCGGCCGCGGGAGCCGATAGAGATCTGCATGCCTGACGGGCGCGCAGCATAACGGCCTTGCGTTATTGCAGCCAGCTTAGCTTTCCCGCATGCATCAGCAGCGTTGGTTCCCTGATCGCGAGCAATATACCCATGTGACCGTCATTGCGGGAGCTGCCAAGGGGTCGCCACATGGAGGGCTGGCATATCGCGGTCGCCTTGGCAGCACTGCTCGCGGCATATGGGCTCATCGCCTATGTCATCTTGCCGGCGGCGTGGACGCACCACGAGCGCCAGCCAGGCCTCGCGGTCCGTCCCATGACGACCCAGACCAAGCAGGGCATTCCCGGCGATCCGATGAATGTCGGCATGGTCGGCAGCCGCGGCGACTTGATTCAGGCGATGCATGCGGCCGGCTGGTACCCGGCCGATCCCATCACGTTACGCTCGAGCATTGCGATCATCGGGAGTGTTGTCCTTGATCGGCCCTACAAGGACGCGCCCGTCAGCAATCTTTACTACGATCATCGATGCGAGGATCTGGCGTTCGAGAAACCGGCGGGGAAGAGCGCGAACGCGCGCAATCATGTCCGTTTCTGGCTGGTCCTCGACGATGGAGCGGAAGGCCGGCCGGTGTGGCTCGGCGCGGCGACCTTCGATCGCGGCGTCGGGGTCAGCCATCTGACCGGACAAGTGACTCATCACATTGCGCCGAACATCGATGCGGCCCGCGGCCTTCTCAGCAACGATCTCGAAGAGGCCGGCATGGTCGAGGCGACCTATCAGGTCTCCGGCATCGGCCCTACGCTCAACGGTCGCAACGGCGAGGGCGATACCTACTACACCGACGGGGAAATCTGGATGTCACGCCTTGTGCCGGCGGCGCGGAAGAACACCGCGCCGCTGACGGTGTTGCGGCCGCCGCTGCTGGTGCGCGTCAAGGACGCCGTCTGGCGCAGGGTCGGCAGAATATTGCGCGAAGAGCGCAGCGCGTGATCAACTATCTGTACATTTCGCGTCGTCGGCGCAGCCGATCGACGGGAAGGCTGCCGTATACGGATACTTTGGCGGAATGATTTGGTAGCGATGGCAGCATGGATGCCGTAGCGCACGGCCCGGCCTCGATCTCGGCGCTGCGCGACGCCGTTCAGAAAGGACGCGAACCGCCGGCGGCGGAGATCGTCGCGCAGCTGCCATCCTACTGGCTGTTCGTGATCGGCACCGTTTGCATCGGCGCCTTCATGGGCCAAGTCGATTCCAGCATCGCGCAACTGCTGCTGCCGCGGCTCGAACTCGAATTCGATGCCAGACTGAGCACCGTGAGTTGGGTTGCGGTCGCCTACCTGCTCGCCATGGCGGCATTCCTGCCGATCTTTGGTCGCCTCGCCGACATGATGGGGCGCAAGCTCCTCTACACCGGCGGCTTCCTGCTGTTCCTGCTGAGCTCGGCGCTCTGCGGCCTTGCGCCAAGCCTGCCGGTGCTCATCGCCTTTCGGGTCCTGCAGGGCATCGGCGCTGCGCTGCTGTCGTCGAACAGCGTCGCCATCGTGGTGGCGGCTGCCGGGCCGGAGCGGCGTGGCCGTGCGCTGGGTATCCTGTCGGCGGCGCAGGCCATCGGTTTGAGCACGGGGCCGGCGATCGGCGGCCTGGTGCTGGATCTCCTGGACTGGCGATGGGTGTTCTGGATCAATGTGCCGGTCGGCATCGCCGGCACCGTCTTGGGGTGGTTCCTGCTCCCGCCCACCAAAGACCTGCCGCAAGAGGGTCGCTTCGACTGGAAGGGCGCGCTCCTGATTGCGCCCGCGCTCACAGCCCTGGTGGCGATGCTGAACGAAGGCTACGCCTGGGGGCTCACGTCGCCAACATTGATCGGCTGCGCCACGCTGGCGGTGATCCTGCTGACACTATTCGTTCGTTGCGAACGGAGCGCCGAGGCGCCCCTGATCGACTTCACGTTGTTCCGTGCGCGCGCGTTCCTGACCGGCAACATCGCCGGCCTGCTCTCCTACGCAGCGTTGTTCGGACTTTTCTTTCTGATGCCGTTCGTGTTCGTACGGGTCTACCAGGATTCGATTTTTGCCGCGGGGCTGCGGCTGTCCATCGTGCCGGTGATGCTTGGCCTGGTCGCACCGGTGGGAGGGGCGCTTTACGACCGGCTCGGCGCCCGCTTGCTCACCGCGTCGGGCATGCTGATCTGCGTGATCGGGTTGGCCTTGCTGTTCATGGTGATGGACGGCACCCACGGAAGCCTTTTACCCGTGATGCTGGCGTTGGCAATTTTCGGCATTGGACAGGGATTGTTCATCTCGCCCAACAACAGCGCGATCATGGCCGCCGCGCCGGTCAGCCTGACGGGGGAGGCCGGGGGACTGCTCAACGTGATGCGTTCGCTTGGCATCAGCGTGGGCGTAGCCGCCGCCTCGTCGCTGCTCGCCTGGCGGCTCGCGGTGCTGACTGGTTCCGGCTACAATACCCTTGCCGCCGAAGGACGCCATCTGCTGGCCGCAGGACGCGACGTGATCGTGTTGCTCGGCAGCTTCGTCGCGGCCGCCGGCGCGCTCTCGCTAACCCGAACGTCGCCGCCGCCATCTCGTGCGCCAACGATGCGGTTGGAGTAGGCGCGGGGCGCGCCCGCTAGGCGTTTCTTTCACCCTCGTCCCGGTTCGGAACGGAGCGGCAGCAACCCCGTTCTGGATTCACTCGGCGGTGACACCGGCGAGTTTCGCCATCTCCTGCCATTTCGGAATTTCGCTTGCGACGAAGGCCGCAAGTTCTTCCGGCGTTCCGGGTCGCGCATCGGCGGCGAGCTGCCTGAAGCGGTCCTGCATCTGCTGAGAATTGAGGCCGATATTGATCGACTCGTTGAGCTTGCCGACGATGTCCTTTGGCGTCCCGGCCGGCGCCATGACGCTGGTCCAGGAACTGGCGACGAAATCGGGAAAACCGCTTTCGATCATCGTCGGCACGTTCGGAAGGTCGCGAAGCCGCGCCGGCGTCGCAACCGCGAGTGCATTGATCTTCTTGTCCTGCAGGTGGCCGAAGAGCACGGATGTGGTCTCGAATCCGGCCTGGATCTGGCCGCCGAGCAGGTCGGTGAGCACCGCGGACGCGCCCTTGTAGGGTACGATCACGACATCGGTGCCGGTCAGCGCCTTGAACCATGCGGCCAGCATGTGGGGCGGCGCGGCGTTCGGGACGCCGAAGCTCAGCTTGCCGGGATGAGCCTTGGCGTAGGCGACAAGCTCCGACACCGTCCGCACTGGCACGCTGGGCGATACGATCAGCACGTAAGGCGCGCTCGCGAGAAATGCCACCGGCGCGAAGCTCGTGCGCGGATCGTAGCCGGCGCTCTTGTACAAAGTGGGGCCGATCGCCAGGGTCGCCGCGTTTCCCAGCAGAAGGGTGTAACCGTCAGGTTCGGCGCTTGCCACGGCCTTGGCGCCCAGGGTCGTGCCCGCGCCGGCGCGGTTCTCCACAAATACCTGTCCGAGCGTCGACGACAGATGCTGCGCGATCAGCCGCCCCATGACATCCATCGGTCCGCCCGGAAGCACGGCCACAACGAGCTTGATCGGCCGGTTCGGATAGGCCTGCGCCCGGGCCGATGGCGCGGCGACAAGCGCCGCCACCACGATGGCCGCAAACAGTGACAGCCGCCCCAGCAGGAGCGGTTTCGCGCCATCGTTGCCTCGACGCGGCGTGCTCATTCGGCCTTCACGCCCGCGAGCTTGGCCATCGCCTGCCATTTCGGCACCTCCCGCACGATGAATGCCGCGAAGTCCTCGGGCGTGCCGGGACTTGTCTCGGCGGCAAGCTTCTTGAAGCGGTCCTGCATCTCCGGCGATTTCAGCCCCACGTTCACTTCGGCATTGAGCTTGCCAATGATGTCTTTCGGCGTGGCCGCGGGCGCCACGATCCCGGTCCAGGAACTGGCAACGAAGTCGGGCAGGCCGCTTTCGATCATGGTCGGCACGTCGGGAAGCTCCGGCAGTCGCGACCGCGTGGCGACACCGAGTGCCCTGACCTTGCCTTCATGCACATGGCCGAAGGTGACCGACGTCGTTTCAAAGCCGAGATCGATCTGCCCGCCCATGAGATCGGTGATCACGTTCGAGGCGCCCTTGTAGGGCACGATCACAACGTCAGTGGCCGTCACCGACCGGAACCACGCCGCGATCATATGCGGCGGCGCGCCGTTCGGAACTCCGATATTCAGCCTGCCCGGGTTCGTCTTGGCGTAAGCGACGAGATCCGGAAGGGTTTTGGCAGCCACGCTCGGCCCGGCAATCATCACATACGGCACGCTGGATACCAGCGCGATGGGGGCGAAGCTCGTAGCCGGGTCGTAACCGATATTGTTGTAGAGCGCCGGACCGATCGCGAGCGAGGCGGCGCTGGCGACGAGGAGCGTGTAGCCGTCGGCGTCGGCGCTGGCGGCCGCGCGCGCGGCCAGCGTACTGCCGGCGCCTGGACGATTTTCGATGATGACCTGCTGGCCGAGCGTCAATGACAGCTTTTGACCGATCAAGCGCCCCATGACGTCGACCGGCCCGCCGGCAGGGAAAGGCACCAGCAGCCTGATCGGGCGCGTCGGATACTTCTCCTGTGCTTGCGCGGAAGTGCCGAGGCCGATCAAGACAGCAGCAAGCAGAAAATCCCTGCGATCATACATCAACGTTTCACTCCATCTCGCGCGAAGCCAACTCGTCGCACGAAGTCAACGACGACCCGCTTCCATGGTGCATCCATCATACCGTGGATCAGCGCGCCGCGTCCGCTCATGAGCGCGCTGAATTAGCGCGCCCCAGCATTTTCGAGGATGCGCGCGATCTGCGAATAACCGCGCGTGCGGGCATGTCCCAACGCCGTGGTGCCGTGCCGGTCCGGCACCGTGACATCGGCGCCCGCTTTGACCAGAGCTTCGACGACCGCCGTGTGATCCCGGCCGCCGTTGCCGAGCACGACCGCCTCGAGCAAGGCGGTCCAGCCGAGATTGTTGACATGGTTGAGCGGCGCCTTGGCTGCGATCAGGGCGCGCACGACATCCACATGCCCGCGATGGGCGGCGGCGATCAAGGCGGTTCCGTCATAGGGGCTGGTGATGGCGCGTGCATTGCCCCCACCCTCGAGCGCGGTCTTGAGCATGTCGAGGTCATTGTTCACGGCGGCGATGGTGACGATGTCGTAGCGCTCGGCATCGAGTGCGTTGGGGTCGGCACCAAGCCGCAGGAGCGCGCGCGCTGCGTCGTTCTTGCGCATGAAGACCGCGACATGAAGGGGCGTGCGGCTCTTGGAATCCTGAAGGTTGGGCTTTTCTCCTTCCGCGATCAGTTGCTCGATCGCGGCGACATCCCCGCGCGCCGCAGCGTCGTGGAGGCCGGCATAGATTCGGAGCTCTCGCTCGCTCGGCGGCGTTTGCGCGAAGGCGTCGCCCACAAGTCCGGCACAGACCAAGAGCCCGGCGGTCGCGAGGAAAACCCTGACAAGGTTTCGTGTCATGGCAGCGCCCCTGGACCACAGGCAGGGTGATGTCTCAGTCGAGCTTCACGCCCGACGACTTTATGATCGCTCCCCATTTCCGTGTCTCGTCGGCGATGAATTCCGCAAAATCCCGCGGCGATCCCACATCGGCTTCGGCGCCGAGCCGCTTCAGATTCGAATTCATCTCCGGCGATTTCAAGCCCTGATTGATGGCCGCATTGAGCCTGTCCACGATCTCCCCCGACGTCCCTGCAGGCACCAGAATCCCGGTCCAGGAATACGAACTGAAGCCTGCTAACCCGCTCTCGATCATCGTCGGCACCTCCGGAAGTTGCGGATTGCGGGTCGCACCGGTGACGGCCAGCGGCCGCACCTTGGCGTCTTGGATGTGGGTCACAAGCACCGAGGTCGGCTCGAAGGTCATGTCGACCTGGCCGCCCAAAATATCGGTGACGGCGGTGGCGGCGCCTTTGTAGGGGATAACCACGATGTCGATGCCGGTCCGCGCCCGAAACAATTCTCCGGTCAGGTGTGCCAACGTTCCGGCCGGTGTGCCGAAATTCAACTTGCCGGGGTTTCCACGCGCGTAGGCGATGAACTCCCCCAGTGTCTTGGCCGGAAGCCAGGGCGCGACGACGAGCGCGAACGGCGTGCTGGCGAGCCGGGCGATTGGGACAAAATCTTTGAGCGGATCGTAACCCGCGTTTCGCGAAAGCAGCGGGCCCGTAACCAGCGTCGTTACACTGCCGACCAGCAGGGTGTAACCGTCCGGCTCGGCCGACGCTGCGGCCCGTGTCCCGATGGCGCCGCTGGCGCCCGGGCGGTTGTCGACCACCACCTGCTGCCCGAGCGTAGACGAAAGCCTCTGCGCCACCAGGCGGCCCATGACATCGATCGGACCGCCCGCCGCGAATGGCACGATCAGCCTGACCGGCTTGGCCGGATAGGATTGCGCGTCGGCTGCTTCCAGGGCGAGGGCAGCGAGACCCAAGGCCAGGATCGCCATCCGAACTCTGCGCCGTTGCATCGCGTCCGAATCCATTTGCGGATATGTGGGCATGTTAGCACCGCGCGAGCGGCGCAGCCGCGCGCAAAGAATGCAGCGAGCCACGCAAGAAGGGCTGACAATCCAGATCGGCCCCGGCCTATAAGGCACTGATGACATGGCAAATTTGCATGGCTGCCAGTCCGCCCGACTGGGCCCGGTGGCGGCCGCGGGTCGGCGCTCCGCTCGGCCCGCGGGCGTTGTCCCGATCTTGCGGCCGTTACAGGTGCGCGCTAGACCCCGGCTCCATGCCGCGCACCGCGCTCTTCCCGGGATCGTTCGATCCCGTCACCAACGGCCACCTCGACCTGGTACGACAGGCCGCCCGCCTCGCCGACCGGCTGGTGCTGGCGATCGGCACCCATCCCGGCAAGACGCCCCTGTTCAGCATCGACGAGCGCCGCGACATGATCGAGGAGACCTGCGGTCCGGTGATGCGCGCGAGCGGCGGGGAGTTCGCCTGCGTCACCTTTGCCGATCTCGTGGTGGCCGCTGCCCAACGGGAGGGGGCGACGCTGCTCATTCGAGGGCTGCGCAGCGCGACCGATTTCGACTATGAGATGGAAATGGCAGGGATGAACGGCGCCATGGCGCCGGCCTTGCAAACGGTGTTCCTGCCGGCGGCGCCGATCAGCCGCCCGATCACCGCCACACTGGTGCGGCAGATCGCATCCATGGGCGGCGACGTATCGCACTTCGTGCCGTCGTCGGTGGCCGCCCGCCTGAAAGCAAAATTCGCCGGCAAGTCCGGCCGTTGATCCCGGGAGACTTCATGATCCGTCTGCTTGCAGCCCTTGCCGTGCTGGTCTGTGCGGCGCCCGCCCTTGCGCAACAACTGCCGGCCGGCGCCGATCCGCAGAACACGCTGCTGATCGACACCAAATACGGACGCATCGTGATCAAGCTGCGCAACGATCTGGCGCCCAAGCACGTCGAGCGCATCAAGCAGCTCGCGCGCGAGAAGTATTACGACAATGTGCCGTTCCACCGCGTCATCGCCGGTTTCATGGCGCAGACCGGCGACGGTGCGCGCGGTGATGGCACCGGCGGCTCGAAGTATCCCAACCTGCCGGCCGAGTTCTCCAACGTGCCGTTCAAGCGCGGCGTCGTCGGGATGGCGCGCGCGAACGACCCGAATTCGGCGAATTCGCAATTCTTCATCATGTATGCCGATGGTGCCTTTCTCAACGGCAAGTACACCGTGGTGGGGGAAGTGCTCTCCGGCATGGACGCGGTCGACAAGATCAAGAAGGGCGAGCCGGTCGCCGATCCCGATCGCATGACGCGCGTGCAGGTGGCCGCCGACGCCAAATAGCCAGGAGATGAGGTGCGCGCGGCCCAGGCGCTCATAGGAATGGGGACGTTGCTGCTGGCTGCAACCGCGCCGCCGGTGCAGCCGGCAGAAGCCATGTGCGGCGTCTTTGCCAGGCATCCGTGCTTTCCGACCGTGTGCGGCGTCTTCGGCCGCCATCCCTGCTATCCCGACTACTGGATCGGACAGGATCTGCGATTGACCATCGAGAGTGCGCCCACGGGTGAGCACCGGGCCGGCGGCGGCGACCACGATCGCTCCGACGCCTCGGAGCACAAGCTCGGCACGCTACGCGCCATGTTCGACGCGCTGCGCGCCTGCTGGATTCCGCCGGCAAAAGATGAAGCCCGGGCCGGCATGCAGATGTCGGTGCGATTTGCCTTCAAGCGCAGCGGCGAAATCATTGCGACGCCGCGCGTGACATATGTCAGCCCCGGCGCGCCGCCCGAGGCGCGCGAAACATATCTTCACGCCATCAGCGCCGCGCTCGAACGCTGCACTCCGCTGCCGTTTACCGACGGGTTGGGCGGTGCGGTGGCGGGTCGGCCGATCGCGATCCGCTTTGTCGACAATCGAGACCAGCCATGATGAATTCCGTGGAGCGTGCGGGCGCCGTGCTGGCGCTCGCCGCGTGGGCGACCGCCGCGGGTGCGCAACAACCGTCCCAGCGGCAGCTCAATACGCTCCACGACGTCGGAGCCGCGCTGCGGGCATGTTGGGTTCCGCCCCCGCTCGATCGATCGCGCCCCGGCATGCAGGTTACGGTCCAGATGAGCTTCAGGCGCAACGGTGAACTGTTCGGCAAGCCGAGGATCACGTTTGAATCGGGCGGCGCATCAGATGACGAGCGGTTGGCTTATCGCATTGCGGTGGCAGACATGCTCAGGCGGTGCGCCTCCTTGCCCGTCAGCGAGGCGCTCGGGAACGCATTGGCCGGCCGTCCGTTCACCATGCGATTTATGGACGATCGAAAACTCAAACAGGCAGAGAACGCGCCATGACCGATACCGAGAACACGCTCACGCTCGAGACCACTAAGGGCAAGGTCGTTATCCAGATGCGCCCGGACCTCGCGCCCGGCCATGTCGCGCGCATCAAGGAGCTGGTGCGCGACGGGTTCTATGACGGCATCGTGTTTCACCGCGTCATCGATGGTTTCATGGCGCAGACCGGTTGTCCGCACGGCACCGGGACGGGCGGCTCCGGCAAGAAGCTCAAGGCCGAGTTCAACAAGGAACCGCACCGCCGCGGCACCGTGTCCATGGCACGGGCGCAAAATCCGGATTCCGGCGACAGTCAGTTCTTTATCTGCTTTGCGGACGCACCGTTTCTCAATGGCCAATACACCGTCTGGGGCCAGGTGACGGAAGGCATGGCGAACGTCGACAAGATCAAGCGGGGCGAGCCGGTGACCGATCCGGATCGCATCATTTCCGCAAAGATGTCCGCGGGCGCTTAATCACCGCGATGCACCCCGCTCAAAGCCGGCGCAGTTTCTTTTTACTCGAGTGGACCTGAAACGGAAGGCGCGACCGGACCAGGGTCGCGCTTTGACGACGACTACAAAGTGATTTCAAGACAGCGCGCCGTGTCGTCGATGCGGCTCCGCTTCGCACACCCAGGCTTCCTTGGCGAACCATTCGTGTTCGGTCCGACAGATCGGGCAATACGCACGCGCGAAAAAAACCGGCGTGGCCTCGAAGCTCTTGCGGTCAGTGACAATGCCCGTGGGAATGTCTTGTCCTGTCTCTGGGCATCTGATCATGACGGCGCCCATTTGCCTCTCCCATTCCGTGTTGTGCTCCGCCGTTCCTAGTCTGCGGGTGTGAACATGGTTTGACGCCGTGGCGACCGAATGGCGGAAGGGGGCCCGTTACACGATCTTTATCCGTAAAAAACTTCAAAACGGCCGGAACCACGCGATCACAAGCGCGTTGGCATCAACCCGAGACCGATCAAAAAATGAGGACCTCATGGCTCGACCTCAGATTCATGACGACGCCCGGGTTGCGGCCTTCGTCCTGGGTGCGTCGCGCACGCGTTATCTGGTGATGCGGCAGGAAGATGTGTGGTTCATCACTTTCAACGGCGAGGAATTCGGGCCTTACCAAAGCGAGCGTCAAGCCATGCTGTTTGCGACCGACGCCGCACAAAAGCTCGGGGAACTCGGCGAGGACACCCAGGTCTTCCGGGTCGACGAGAACGGCGACGCATCGCCGGTATGGACCTACGGTCTCGACCCTTATCCTCCCGCTTCGTAGCGGGAGCGACGGTCCGTCATAATCCGCAGTTTGGTTTCATCATTGCGCGCGTGATGCAAGCGATGACCCTGCGCCTCTGCGCCTGTATGAAGGGGCATGCGCACTGACCTGTTCGATTTTGACCTGCCGGCCGACCGCATCGCGCTGCGTCCTGCTGTCCCGCGGGACGCGGCGCGGCTATTGGTCGTGCGCCCCGGCGCGACGCCCGAATGGGACGACCGCAATGTGCGCGATCTTCCCGACCTATTGCGTCCCGGCGATGCGATCGTGGTCAATGACACCAGGGTCATCCCGGCCCGGTTGCGCGGGCGGCGTCTCGGCCGCGGTACGACCGAACCGGTGATCGAGGCGACGCTGCACCAGCGGCTCGATGGGTCGCGCTGGCGCGCGTTCGTCAAGCCTGCCAAACGACTTTCGCCCGGCGACGTCGTCCGCTTCGGCACCGAAGGAAACCTTTGTTTTCTCGGCCAGCTCGATGCGACCGTCGAAGCCAAGGGGGAGGGCGGGGAGGTAACGCTGGCGTTCGCGTTTCACGGACCCATCCTCGATCAGGCCGTCGAGGAGCGGGGCGCCATGC